>NZ_JASSVN010000020.1:0-59782 GCF_030540945.1 Marinobacter sp. SS8-8
GCTGACGGCCATCACCCACACCGGCACCCAGCCCCAGGCCCTGGAAGAAGAGGGCGGCAGCGAGCCGACCACCTACCATAACCAATTCCGCGCGGTGCCCGCCGACATCCCCTGGCGGCCACAAACCCAACACCGCCCCCGGATGGACGGCCCGCAGATTGCCATGGTCACCGGGCCCGAGGGTGAAGAGATTCACTGTGATAAGCACGGCCGGGTAAAAGTCCGCTTTCCGTGGGATAGATACAGCCGCAACAACGAACACAGCAGCGCCTGGCTCCGGGTCAGCCAGGGCTGGGCCGGCGGCCAGTACGGCTTCATGGCGCTGCCGAGAATCGGCCACGAAGTGATTATCTCCTTCCTGGACGGCGATCCGGACCAGCCCATCATCACCGGTCGCACCCACCACGTCACCAACACACCGCCCTATGCGCTGCCGGAACACAAAACCCGCACCACCCTGAAAACCAAAACCCACAAGGGCGAGGGCAGCAACGAACTGAGGTTTGAAGACGAAGCCGACCAGGAGCAGATCTACCTCCACGCCCAGAAAGACCTGGACTTGCTTACCGAGAACAACCGGACCGAGGTGATCCGGAACGATAGCCACCTCACCGTCGAGAACAACCGCTTCAGCCACACAAAAGCCAATGAACACTGCACTGTCGACGGAGAAAAGCGCGAATCCGTGGGCGGCGATTGCAGTCAGAACATCGGCGGCACCTTCCACCAGAAATCCGGCAAGGGCACCCTCAGCGAAGCCGGTACTGAAGTACACCACAAGGCCGGCGCCAAAGTGGTGCTGGACGCCGGAGCAGAGCTCACTATTTCGGCGGGCGGCAGTTTGCTCAAGCTGGATCCGAGTGGCGTGACGCTGGCGGGGCCGGGGGTGGGGGTGGGGATCAATTCTGGGGGGAGTCCGGGGGGTGGTACTGGCACTTTTCCTCAGAATACTCAGTTTCCGCAGATTCTGGAAAAAGGCAAACCAGTAGCGGCGTCTGAAGTGAGGCTTGCGAATGTCAGCACTCGCCAAAATGGTTCTTCAGCCGACGCCCCTCTACAGGAGTTGCCTGGCAGCGAGCGAAAGCTGATTGTCGATGTTATCGGCGGCAAACTCGACAGGGACACCGTGGAGGCCTGGAAAGGGGTGTCAAAGGAGGACAACGAATGACTGATACTGTGGCGTTTTCAGATGAGTGTAAAGAGCGCTCCGTGTGTCGCAAAGCCGAATACGATGAAACCAACCCGCACGATCTCGTCCTCACGATTCCAAAGCGTAAGGGAGGCCAAATCGCCATTCCGCTCATCAAGAACGCGCGGTCGAATGTCGAGCGGGAAGATCATCAGGAGAACACTCTGCTACGTGTGAAGCCTCTTGCAGAGGTCGAGAGCACGCTACCCGTTACTGTCGGTTATGGTGCGCCCGTCAATCAGGGAAAGGCAGTTGCGATGCTTCGGCCCGGTTTCCTTTATGTTTTTTGTCGCGATAGGTTATGGCGTGAGCTGCAGATCGGTCCGGATTCCAGACTAAGTGATGTTGACCTGGCCAATGCTCGGGAATCGATCAACGATCTAAACAGCAGTTTAAGGATAGAGCGCCCCGCAGAGGGCGAGTGGTTGGATGATGTACTACTACCGGTATTTCTGGAGAGTCAGGCGGTTTTGCACGATTTCCGAATGGCTTACAGCGAAGTTCAGTGGGATTGGAGTTACATCCAGGCGTTGGAAGAAGATGAGCGCACACGGACTGCCCGTACAACTGGTGTAGGGCACGCATGGGCCGTTACCACGGTGGACTCGCTGAGCTTTAGGACCGGATTCCCGGCTTCTCGAATTGAGGATGTGCCCGAATTGCGAGCTCGGGATCTTGGCGTTGAGCTGATGCTGGAGAACCCCCGGGATTTCTTGCCAACCTTTGAACAACCCTCAGATTCAGAGCTCTGTTCAAAACTCGCTAAACGGCTGAAAGACAACCAGGAAGAGGGTGACGAGTCAGTTGGACTGGGTATCCAATGCGATCCTGGGAACGACATGCTGGCCGACTTGCGAGGCCAGAGAGGCCTGGCCTGTGTGGCGCTGCCGGATCCACTGTTCAGATTGCGTCACAGCCTCGCCCAGTTGCAGTTGGCATTGCATTATCTGGATGCGGTGGATGTGTCGATTCAGAAAAACCCTATGGCTCACTCAGCCATGCTGATTCGGCAAGCCGTGTTTGATCCTTTGCCAAATGGAAGTCCCAGTGCCCTGGCCAATTACGCAAAAGCTATAGACCGGGAGAAGTTGGATAATGTGTTGCACACTGCGGAAAAAAATCATGCTATCCGCATAATTGAAAGACACGTTGACGGGCTTCTGGACATGATAAAAGGAAGAAAGCTCGACCCGGTCTTCGACGACTACCGTGAATGCAGGGATGTTGCGATCTGTGAAGCTTACTTGCTGATTGCTGACAAGCTGAACATCCTGCAGCAGATTCCGGGGGTCCTTAAAGCACAGGGTGTGGCAAGCCGCAATCACGTGTTCACCGGTTTACGGCAATGGATAGTTGCTGGCGATTTCCTGGAAAAGTGGGCTCCGGCAGAAGACGAATCAACGAACGAGCATGAGAGCGATTCTTCTGCAATATCCCCATTTGAGCGCTTGCGACAACTTGCCCAGCAGCAGGCTGAGATTGATGAAGCGTTGTTAAGTCGACTGAATGTTCAGTCTTTGGTGCACCTTGAGAAGCAGGTCAGAGAAAACGATGCAGGCAATAGCAGTGCGATCAAGGGGGTTGCTAACGCAGGCAAGGTAGGAGGCATGATTTCTGGTGCCCTTAACGAATGGAGCACTTCGATACTGACAGTATGCAAACGCCTTGTCGAAGAAGACGTGATTCAGTCCCTCGAAATACAGCGGATTATGCAGAGAGTCAGTTCGAATCTTGTGCTGGCTGACCCGACGCTCAGGGGCATCGATGTGATGGGGCGGACCGGGGCTATGGAGCAACGAATTATCGTGGGAGTATCTGGTCATGGTCTCAAGCGTGGCCTCACGGATTTCGACCGAACGGAGGGCTTGCTTACACGGAGCAAGGATTACCTGTACGCGGATCTGTTGGATGAGACAGGCAACCGGATGGCTTCGACTAGTCCCGGGCGTGCCGCAGAAGCATTGGATGAGGCCATTAAAAAGGTCGCCGGCTCGGCCTTTGTTTTTTCTGCTCCAGCGGGGCACCCTGAAGCCCATAAACTGAGTTTGCTTAAGGTAGATTATGCCAAGCAGGTTGGGCAGGTAGTGGATGGTCCGGCGGTGTCTCATGGGTTGGTGGTATTGGCTGCTTTTAATGTTTTTTTGGAAGCTCAGTCACTTCGAAAAGCAGTAAAATCTGATCAGGGAAATGTACCTCTAGCAGTTACGAAGCTCTTGGCTGGTGCGGGGAGTGAGCTACTTGCTGCATCACTCAAACTCAGCGAAGTGTTGGGCAGATCCTCCGCTGCGACTGGGGCTACGGCAAGAGTACATCAGATCGCGGTCCGACCTCTGTTTGATATGAAAAACTGGACATTTATTGGGAGCTTGCTGAAACGTAGTGGAGCCTCTACGCTGGTCCGTGTCGCCGGCCTGGCAACATTCGTCGCTGGCGGGGTCGGAGCTGGCCTGAGCTATTGGGACATGCGAATCAGCATGACCAATAAGGACTTCGATACCGCGACAGGGCATGCAATCGCCATGACCGGAAGCTTGGTTGTTTTGTCGTCTCCCCTTATGCATGGCTTGCTGGCAATACCAGGTTGGGGCTGGGCTATTTTTGGTTTAGTGATGACGGTTGGTGGCGGGCTGTATGCGGGGGCTGCCACCGATGATGCCTTTGAAAAACTGCTCAAACGTGGCCCTTGGGGCACTCACCCTGATGGAGCGTTGCCGGGGCAGGATGATCAAGCCTACTACAGCCAGTTGCTGGCCCTTTTGTCGCCTGTTCAGGTGACGGCCCAACGGTATGAGGAGGTGGAGCCAGACCCTGCGCTCGCCCACCCTGACTATCCGCCGAAAGCGGATGATTACGTGATTACGCTCCAATTCCCGCTCGTTAGTCGCTTGAAGATATACCGAAAGGGTGGTGCCGGCCTAACTGACAGCCCATTCCGTTTGGTAGTCCAGGAGGTAGCCTACCAGTCCTCGACAGCTACAGCTGTCGCTCCCGGCTCGACAGATTCGGTAAGTGATACCCAGATGCTTAAGGTCACACCGCTGACCAAGGTCACCGCCCGGCAGTCCCTGCCCAACCAGTCAGCGGTTCGATTCCTTGTGCGGCGTGAAATCCAGGACAGCGGTTATCAGGGTTTGTTTTACGAGGAGACTGTAACGACTCAGGTCCGAGTTGGGCTTCAGGCCACCCTGGATACCGAACTGGGACCGCTGGTGTTCCCCGCCCCGGTGCTCGAAGACTACGAGCCGTTCGATGTTACACAGCATAGTCAACCACCTTCCAAAGTTCGGTCGGTCCTGAACCCCTATTCCCAGCCTCAATCCCCTTACTGGTACTTCACCGAGGTCAGCACATGAACAGCGAACACGAACAATCCGTGTTCATGGACACAGCCTTCCGGGCATCGGCCATTGGCCCCTTGCCCGAGGCCCCGACTAAACGCACCCGCATTGGCGAAGAGTTGCAGCCTTTTGGCAGCTATGCGGGGGCCGTTCCTTACCTCGGCACGATTCAGGATGTTGAGGTACTTCAGGACTGCGAAAAGAGCGATCCGGAATTCCGGGATGAGGATTGGTGGTGGGATCATCAGCGGATACGGTTTTTGAACGGGAAGCTGGGGCTTAAGTTCTTGATCTTAATTATACCTCTTACTTGGATAATTTTTCTGTGGCTGAGCGGAGTGGGAATGGTTTGCTGGGGGGTTGTAGAGTTCCTCGAACAACCTAACCTGTCTGATGCCATTGCTATCATCGTGATTGCAACAGCCTTTCTTCTGACATTAAGTTGGTTTGCATTTGCGATCTGGGTGACCCCCGTCACCACCAACTGGATCATGAGCACCGGCCTAGGCTTCCTTCTCAAACCATTCGAAAAGACACTCAACAAACGGTTAAACGAGACAATGGAGGACGGCTGCAGTGAATTCAACCGAGTCACCGGCCAGGTCCGGATTGCTTTGGGACGAAAACGCTTTTTCGAAGTTCCCTTTGTGGAATTCGATGCCTATGTGGACCGGGTTATCCAGGAAAGTGGCGTCTTTTACCGGTTAATGTTGGTGCACCGCTATACCCAGAAAACCTTCAACAAAACGGCCTTTAGCACCATTGAGTCAAACAAGAATGAAGTACTGGCTACCTGGGATATGCTGCAGCGTTACATGGATGTGAGTCAGCCGCTACCTGATACCCCTCGCCTCGAACCTTTCCGTCACCTGGACCCGGTAACGGCAGAACACGACAGGAGGACAGGACGCAATCCCCGGTACTGGCGAGACCTTGACCTGGAATCCTGGAAGGACGGTGAGGGCTGGGCAGAAGTTTATAGACATCAGAATGAATACCCCTGGGGAACCCGATTCTGCAAGCTTACTCCGCAACTGGGCAAGATATCGATGGAGGAATATCGGAAACAACGCCCGGCTGGCGCATCACCAATTTAAGGCCTGATCGAAGAAGCAAGTCTCAGATGCTGCAACTCGCAACACCCGTGGTAACCTGTAACAAGCTCTGACCCCAACTTCAGCTCCCCTCTCCGGCGTGGCTGATCAATCCGCCGGGCGCACCCGCCTCCAGCAACTGCCGTATGTGGTCCGGTATTGTCACCTTCCCCATAACCGAAGGCTGAATCACTACATAGGTGATGTCGGCGCCGGCTATAAAGGCCTCATCTCCGTACCGTAAAAACTCCAAATGCAACGTGAAGGACGTGTTGCCGATTCGCCCAGTGCGAATCCGGGCCTCAAGAACCTCATCGAATTTTGCCGGAGCTTTCCAGTTCATCGTGAGACTCACTACCTGGATGTCCAGATCCTGGTCCAGCAGATTCTGGTAATTCCCGAACAGCGTGCGGATGTATTCGTTGACCGAAATATCAACAAAGTCCGCATAACGGGCATTAAACACCACACCCTGGGCATCACATTCGCCGTAGCGGACGCGGAAGCGAAAGCGGAAAGGCAGATCACCAGCCATGAAGCTCCCCGATTAAAGTTCAGTTACCGATCCCAACAGCATCTCATATCTGTGCTAACGTGTTGAGGAATATCTCAAAAGGCTGGCCCTCTCCATGAGCAATCCCAAACACACCCTTTTCTGGATGACGATTTTCCTCGGCGTGGTCGTGGTTGTCGGCGCCCTGATCCACAAACCCCTGATCTCCGCCTTTATGGCCAACTGGGTCTTCAACCTCCTGATTCTGGGCGTACTGATTGTCGGCATTTCCCTGACCTACCGGCAGGTGTTTGTGTTATTCCCGGAGCTGAAGTGGATCGCTCAGTTCCGCACCGGCCACGCCGGGCTCTCGGTGGTCCAGGAACCGCGCCTGCTGAAGCCACTGGCCCGGCAGCTGGGGGAGGACGCCAAGCGTGATCGTTTTACCCTGTCTACCATGTCCCTGCGCACGGTGCTCGATGGCATTCATTCGCGTATGGACGAACAGCGGGAAATTACCCGATATTTCATCAGCCTGCTGGTATTCCTAGGCCTGCTTGGCACCTTCTGGGGGCTGCTTGGCACCATCAATTCGGTTGGTCAGGTGATCACCGGCCTGGACATGAGCCAGAAAGACTTCGGCAAGGTGTTTGCCGAGCTTCAGGAGGGCCTTTTGACACCTCTTGAAGGCATGGGCACGGCCTTCAGTTCATCCCTGCTGGGTCTGGGCGGATCGCTGATTCTCGGCTTCCTCGACATCCAGGCCGGCCATGCCCAGAACCGGTTCTATGACGGGCTTGAGGAGTGGCTGACCGGCGTGACCAACCTGGTGGACCGGGTGGATGACAGGAAAGACCTGTCATGATCGGATCCAGGCGCCGCAGCCGAAGCACCACCAACGTCTGGCCGGGTTACGTCGATGCCCTCTCGGCGCTGCTGATGCTCGTGATCTTCATGCTGCTGGTCTATGTGGTGAGCCAGCTTTATCTTTCCCAGACCCTGTCTGACCGCGACACCCAGTTGGCCCGCCTCAATGCCCAGTTGAACGAATTGTCGGAGCTTCTGGGCCTGGAGCAGAACAAGACCGATGCCCTGGAAGACCAGATGGCCAGCTTTCAGGACGATTACAGCGCCAGCCTGACCCGAAACGACAACCTGGTGAACCAGCTCGAGTCCACCCGCGAGCAACTGATGCAGCAGACCGCCATGGCCGAAGCCCGGGCCGAGCGGCTGGCAAGCATGGAGCAATCCATTGATGAGAAAGAGAAGATGTCCGCCAGCCAGCAGGCGATGATCCTGCGGCTGTCCAATCAGATTGCGTCGCTGCGGGAGCAACTGAGGCAGATCGCCTCCGCGCTGAAGTTGCAGGAGCAGATGACGGCGGAAAAAGAGCATGAACTGGAACAGGTCAGCCGGCGGCTGAATACCTTGCTGGCCGAGCGGGTAAACCAGCTCGAACAGTACCAGTCGGAATTCTTTGCCCGACTACGGGACATCCTCGCCAGCAACGAGAACATCCGGGTGGTGGGCGACCGTTTCCTGCTGCCCTCGGAGTTGCTGTTTGCCTCGGGTTCGGCAGAACTTGGTGAGGATGGCATGCGCGAACTGGACAAGCTGGCAAAGGTGTTGCTCGCTGTCGCCGACAAGATTCCGGAGGATGTCGACTGGATTCTTCGAATTGATGGCCATACCGACGTTGTGCCCATCAACACCCCCAAATTCCCCTCCAACTGGGAGCTTTCCACCGCCCGCGCCGTGGCCGTGGTCCGCTATCTGGCAGCACAGGGGGTGCCCGAGCGACGCATGGTGGCCGCCGGCTTCGGCGAATTCTTCCCGGTGGCAGAAGGCACCTCGCCGGAAGCGCTGCAGAAGAACCGGCGGATTGAGCTCAAGCTGACGGATCGCTAGGAGTCTGCGAGTGCATTAACAAGGCGTTGACGGTCGTGGTGTAGGGTGCGTCGATGCCCAACTGCGCGCAGCGGCGCAGCACAGCCCCGGCAATGCTGTCGAGCTCTAGTGGCCGGCCCTTTTCCCTATCCACCAGCATGGACGTCTTGATGGCGTTGAAGTTGCGGATCAACTGGAACATCTCCTCCAGATCCCGGGGTTCGAGATTAACACCATCGGCTTTCGAGGCCTCAACAGTTTCCGCCATCATTCCGTGCACGATTTTCCGGAATTCCGGATGATGCGTGAGGCTTCGGGTGTCCAGACCGGTCAACGCCGAGATCGGGTTAACCCCATTATTGATCACCAGCTTGCGCCAGAGCTCGTAACGGATATTGTCGGAAACGGTCGTTGGAATACCGGCGGCCTCGAAATCGTCCCGCAGTTGTCCCAGCAGGAGACTACGAAAATTCGAGTCGACTGCAACCGGCCATTCCCCCATAACAATCTGCGCAGGGCCTTCAGCCTCAACGACCCCTGGCTGCACAATATGCCCACCGACCCTGACCGCCAGCCCACCCAGTACCCGACGCTCTCCCAGCAGGGCTGCCAGCTCCGGTTCGTTGTCCACGCCGTTCTGAAGCGACAAGACCGGCACCTTGCCGTGGTAAAGCCAGGGCCCCAGCTCTTCCAGCATCGCTTCAGTGGCGGTAGATTTGAGAGTGACCACGACGACATCAAAATCGTCCGGGCGGTAGCGGGCAACCACCGTGGAATGATCCATGGCCTTTACCGGGAACGACCATACCTCATCCCCATACCGAACCGTCAGCCCCTGTTGCTGCAGAGCCGCCAGGTGTGCGCCTCGGGCAGTGAGTACCACATCATGTCCGGCATGCAGCAGGCGGGCGGCGTAATAACCTCCTATACCACCGGCCCCCACTATCAGTAACCTGAACATTCACATAACCCTTTATGTTTTCCTCAGTTTATTGCATCCAGCTGTAGCCGGCGAGTGACTGGCTGTCTTCATTCAGTGCAAAACCAAACACCCGCTGGGGCGCTTTGAAACCGCCCAGACTGAAGGCGGTGTTCAGCACGCATAATGTTTGGGCTGCAACGGGGGTACCCTGAACGGCTCCTCTCTGGCCAACCAGACTGGATCCGGCCATGGCCTGAAGCCTCCCGTCGGACCACAAGGGAAATAGTCGACCAGATGACCGGTGCATCAACGCCCCAGCTTTTTGACCGACTGCCCACCAATGCCGAAATGCTGCCTGGGCATTTCTGTAATGATAATCCGGACGCTTTCCACAGGTGCTCCCAGTGAGCGTGAAATCGCATCGGTTACCTCTCGGATCAGCGTTTCCTTCTGTTCATCCGACCGACCTTCAAGAATATTGATTTGCGCAACAGGCATAGAACCTCCTCATTCGAACCGCGCAGAAACCGTGCCAAGCCCCTGGTAGCGAACGGTAATATTGTCGCCGGGCTCAACGGCAATCGCGGCAGTGATGCCGCCGGTCATGATGAAGGTTCCGGCAGGAATGTGTTCGCCACGCTCGGCAAGCAGGTTTGCCAGCATGGCGACACTGGAAGCCGGATGTCCTAGTACCGCCGCACCGGCGCCCACATCCACAACCTCACCATTTTTCTCAACCACCACGCCAAGGGTTTTCAGGTCGACATCGGCAACGTCGGCCATCTGGCCACCGGTGATGAAACGGGTAGACGAGGCGTTGTCCGCCACCACACTCACCAGATCAAATTTGAAGTTCTCATAGCGCGAGTCGATGACTTCCACGGCCGGGATGACGAAGTCGGTCGCCGCCAGGACCTGGCCAATGTGACAGCCGGGGCCTTTCAGGGGGGCCTTGGTAACGAAGGCAATCTCGGCCTCGATTTTCGGGTGAATCAGTTCCCTGGTATTGACCACGCCACCATCCGGCACGCTGAAATAGTCGGCAAGGAAGCCGTAGATTGGCGTTTCAACGCCCATCTGGGCCATCTTGGCCCATGAGGTGAGCCCCATCTTCATGCCCACGATCTTGTTTCCGCGAGCTTCCTTGCGGCGGCGGATTTCCCACTGCACGTCGTAGGCATCTTCGAAGGTCATGTCCGGGAAGTCGTTGGTGACCTTGGTGATGTCGTGGGCCTGCAATTCGGCATTTTCCACGTGTTCGGCCAGGGCCAGAACCTGCTCTTGGCTTAATGTCTTGCTCATGCGTTTTGCTCCTTTTGTGCCGCCAGCAGATCCAGCGCCACGTCCACAATCATGTCTTCCTGGCCACCCACCATGCGGCGCTTGCCCAGCTCCACCAGAATGTCCACGGTCTTCAGGCCGTACTTCTGCGCCGCCACTTCGGAGTGGCGCAGGAAGCTGGAATAGACGCCGGCATAACCCAGGGCCAGGGTTTCGCGGTCCACCCGTACCGGACGGTCCTGTAGAGGACGGACGATGTCATCGGCCGCATCCATCAGGGCATACACGTCGGTGCCGTGTTCCCAGCCCATCTTGTCGAAGGCGGCAATGCACACTTCCAGCGGCGCGTTTCCGGCACCGGCGCCCATGCCGGCCAGGGAGGCATCAACCCGGTCGCAACCTTCTTCCACGGCCACGATGGAATTGGCCACACCCAGTGCCAGGTTGTGGTGGGCGTGGATGCCGGTTTCGGTTTCCGGCTTGAGCACATCCTTGAGGGCACGGAAGCGATCACGGATGTCGTTCATGTTCATGGCACCGCCGGAGTCGACGACATAGAGGCAGGTGGCACCGTAGTCTTCCATCAGTTTGGCCTGCTGCGCCAGGCCCTGCGGGGTCTGCATATGGCTCATCATGAGGAAACCGACAGTGTCCATGCCGAGCTTACGGGCATGTTCAATGTGCTGTCGGGAGACATCCGCTTCGGTGCAGTGGGTGGCGACACGAACGATGCGGGCACCGGCGTTATAAGCATTGTCCAGGTCATGCACCGTTCCGATACCAGGCAACAGCAAGGTGGCAATCTGGGCGTGCTCCACCACTTCGGCGACGGCTTCAATCCACTCCAGATCGGTATGGGCGCCAAAGCCGTAGTTGAAGCTGGAGCCCTGCAGGCCGTCACCGTGAGCCACTTCGATGGAGTCCACCTTGGCCTTGTCCAGGGCACGGGCGATGTCCTGGACGTTCTTGATGGAGTACTGGTGGCGGATCGCGTGGCTGCCGTCACGCAGGGTCACGTCGGAGATATAGAGTTTCTTGCCGGGATTAAAAGTCATTGTTCGTTCCTCCTCAGTTGACCAGCAATTCGGCGATGCGCTCGGCGGTGCCCAGCGCGGCAGAGGTCATAATGTCCAGGTTGCCAGCGTAGGCCGGCAGGTAATGGGCAGCGCCCTCTACTTCCAGGAAGATGGAGGTTTTAAGACCGCTGAAGCGGCCCAGGCCCGGGACGTTCATGGGCTGGTCTTCGGGAATGTCGTCGAACTGCACCTTCTGCTTCAGGCGGTAACCCGGCACATAACTGTTCACGGCCTGCACCATCTCCTCCACGGACGCTTCCACTTCGGCTTTATCGGCCGCATCCGAAAGCACATAGACGGTGTCCCGCATCAATAGTGGCGGCTCGGCCGGGTTCAGAATAATGATGGCTTTACCTTTCTGGGCGCCGCCCACCACCTCGATGGCCCGGGAGGTGGTTTCGGTAAACTCATCGATGTTGGCGCGGGTGCCGGGGCCGGCCGACTTGCTGGAAATCGACGCGACAATCTCGGCGTAGTGAGCCTTGGCCACCCGGGAGACGGCCGCCACCATGGGGATGGTGGCCTGGCCGCCGCAGGTGACCATGTTGACGTTGCCTTCCTGAAGCTGTTGCTCCAGATTCACCACCGGCACACAGTAGGGGCCAATCGCCGCCGGCGTCATATCGATGATCTTGATGTTTTCCTTGTGCCCGCGCAGGAAGACTTCATTGTGCATATGGGCCTTGGCGGAGGTGGCATCGAATACAATGTCAATGTCGGCGAATTCCGGCATTTTCACCAGTCCATCCACGCCTTCGTGGGTGATGGCCACGCCCATCCGGGCAGCACGGGCAAGACCGTCCGATTCCGGATCGATACCGACCATGGCTCCCATTTCAATGTTTTTGCCATTGCGCAGGATCTTGATCATCAGATCGGTGCCGATGTTCCCCGAACCAATGATCGCTGCCTTGATTTTCTTGCTCATAGCCTTTTCCTCGTTGTTCTTTTCGATCAGGCAAAACGCACCGAAGCGCTACCGATGCCACCGATGTCGACCCGCATGTAATCACCGGCCTTGACCGGTTCCAGTGGGACCAGGGAACCGGACAGAATTACCTCCCCCACCTTCAGGGAGATGCCGAACTCGCCCAGGGTATTGGCCAGCCAGGTCACGCAGTTCACCGGGGATCCCAGTGCTGCCGCCCCGGCGCCGGCGCTGAGAACGCTGCCGTTCTTTTCAACCACCATGCCGCAGGTCACCAGGTCCACCTTGCGCGGAGACACCGCCTGATCACCCAAAACAAACAGACCGCAGGAGGCGTTGTCGGCAATGGTGTCCTGGATGGCGATCTTCCAGTCCTGGATGCGGGAATCGACAATCTCGAAACAGGGCATCACACATTCGGTGGCGGCCAACACATCGGCGTTGGTGATGCCCGGCCCGTTCAGATCCTTCTTCAGAATGAAGGCAATCTCACCCTCGGCTCGGGGCGCGATCAGCCGGTCGCTGATCGGCATCACTTCACCACTGTTGAACACCATGTCGTCGGTCAGGTAACCGAAATCCGGCTGGTGTACGTTCAGCATGTTCTGCACCGCCTTGCTGGTGACACCGATCTTTTTACCGATGACCGAAGCCCCGTCCGCAAGACGACGCTCCAACATGCGCAGGGAAATGTGGTAGGCGTCATCAATGGTGATGTCCTCGCCCCGACTGGTCAGGGGCAACACGGCCTCCCGCTTGATCATGGCGTGGTAGAGCTCGTCACCGAGCGCCTGGATTCGTGTTTGTTCCATCAGGAGTCTCCTGCAGCCGCTTGATCGGCCTCATTGAGAAAATCGTTTACCAACCGGGCAAACCGGGCGGCATGTTCAATCTGGGTCCAGTGGCCACAACGACCAAAGACGTGGAGCTGGGCACGGTCGATCAATTCCGCCAGTTTTAGCGAGGCTGCCAGCGGAATCACTTCGTCTTCGCGGCCATGCAAAATCAGGCTTTCGTGGGGCAGCGCGCGGATGTCTTCCTCGTTGCTGGCCAAGTTGTCGACCCAACGCTGTCTCGGGGCCGGGAACATGGCCGAGAAGGACTCCTGGAAGCCCGGGCGAACGCTGGCCTGGTAGCGCATCTCTGCCAACTCATCGGTGAGCAGACTCTTGTCGTAGGCGAACACACCCATTAACCGCCGCATATTGTCCAGTGACGCTTCGTAACCCCAAACCTCGTCCAGGCCTTTGGTGATCGGAAAGCTCACGCCAACCGATCCCATCAGTACCAGCCGACGGATCCGTTGCGGATGCTCGATGGCCAGAGCCAGCGCCAGGCCACCTCCGAAAGAGTTCCCGACCAGGTCCACCTGATCGAGACCCAACTCATCCAGAACACCGATGGCGTGCTTCACCCAGCGCTCGCGGTTATAGATCTGATCTTCCGGCCGTTCGCTATACCCGAAGCCCAACATGTCCGGGGCGATCACACGCCGGTTTTTTGCCAGCTCCGGAATCACCAACCGCCAGTTGGTCCAGGCGGTAACGCCGGGGCCTGAGCCGTGAATCATCATGACCGGGAAGCCCTCCCCCTGGTCATGCAGGTTGGTTCGGTAGCCGGCGGCCGTGATCTCCCGCCCTATTTCCGGGCTGTCTACAGGTGCATTCATGGCTATCTCACAATTTGATGCAGATGTTCTTCATTTCGGTGTAGAACTCCAGGGAGTGAACGCCACCCTCACGGCCGACACCGGACTGCTTGCTGCCGCCGAAGGGGGTACGCAGATCCCGCAGGAACCAGCTGTTCACCCAGATGATGCCTGCCTCGATCTGGCCTGCGACCCGGTGCGCACGAGTGATGTTTTCACTCCAGATGACGGAGGCCAGCCCGTAGGGAAGACTGTTAGCCAGCTCAATGGCTTCCTTTTCGGTATCGAAGGGGCGGATATGACAACAGGGACCAAAGATCTCGTTGGTAACCACGACCGAGTTATCTGCCAGACCCGTCCAGATGGTGGGCTGAACCCAAGCACCACCGGCCAGCTCTGCCGGCATGTCCGGAACCCCACCACCGGTCACGACAGATGCCCCGTCATCAACGGCTTTCTGATAGTAGGAAAGGACTTTTTCACGATGTTTGAGGCTGACCAGCGGCCCTATGCTGGCTTCCGCATCATCCGGTGGGCCGATTTTCAGGCCCTCCGCCGCTTCTTTCAGCCGGCTGACAAACTCGTCAAAGATCGAACGCTCAACATAAACCCGCTCAGTGCCGAGGCAGACCTGGCCACAGTTGGCGAACGCGGAACGCATAGTGCCTTCAATGGCTTTATCCATATCGCAGTCGGCGAATACCAGGCCGGCGTTCTTGCCGCCCAGCTCCAGGGAAATATCCCGGATGCCTTTGGCGGCCGATTTCATGATGATTTCGCCGGTGCCGGTCTCGCCGGTAAAGGTGAAACCGTCAACCTGCGGATGCTCGGTCAGGTAAGCGCCGGCGGAGTCACCACCAAAGCCATGAACCACGTTGTAGACCCCGTCGGGCACGCCAGCCTCTTTCATCACTTCGCCCAGCAGGGCCGTGGTGGTCGGCGTTTCTTCCGAGGGTTTGACCACCACCGTGTTACCACAGGCCAGCGCCGGCCCGACTTTCCAGGTCATCAGCAGCAACGGAAGATTCCAGGGACTGATGACACCAATCACGCCCTTGGGGCGACGAACCGCGTAATTCAGCGCCCCGGTGCCATCGGGGGTTGGCATTTCAAAGGATTCGGTCGGCACGTTCTTGATCATGTCCGCGAACACTTTGAAGTTGGCAGCGCCCCGGGGTATGTCGATATGGCTGGCCAGAGATTTTGGTTTGCCGGTATCCAGGCACTCCGCCTCCAGGAACTCATCAAAGCGGGCGTTAATGCCATCCGCCACTTTGTGAAGAATGCCGGTGCGCTGCTCCAGCGTCATCTTGCCCCAGGGGCCGCGAAGCGCCGCCCGGGCGGCCTGCACGGCGGCATCAACCTCTTCCCGGCCGGCTTCGTGAACCTTGCTAATTACCTTGCCGTTGGCCGGGTTCACATTGTCGAACAGCTTGCCACTGGCCGAGCCAACGTACTGTCCATTGATGTAATGCTTGATTTCTTTCATGGTTAAAACATCCTGTGGCGCATCAGGGAGTCAGGTCAAAACCGTCAGGAAGCGTTCGTTCAGCTGTCGGTCGTGGTAGAAAATGGCTTTACCCAGCTCACCGGCATCCCAGGTCACCGGTTCGTGATCCGGGTAGTGGTAATCACCGCCGGCGAACACCTCGTTTCGGTTGCCCGAGGGATCGAAGAAATAAATGGTCTGGCCGTGGGTCAGGCCGTGGCGGGTCGGCCCGATGTCGATGGAGGTATCGGTCATGGAGATCAGGTCGGCGGCCTTAAGCACGTCCTGCCAGGTCTCCAGGAAAAACGAGGCGTGGTGGAACTTGCCCGGCTCTTCGTGATCGATGAACGCGATATCGTGAGCCTTGGTGCTGACGGTCAGGAACTGGGCCACCCGCTTGCCGTCGGGGGCAATCACCTGCTCAGCCAGATCGAACCCGAGTACGTCACGGAACAGGTCGAGGGTCTTGTCCAGGTTCGGGCCATACAGCAGGCAGTGGTCAAAGCGGGTGGCTTTCATACCCTCAAGACCGCGCGGCCAGGCTTCCGGGTTGTGGTTGCCCACCCCCCATTTACCGGTCTGTTTCTTGGTGGCATAGAGCTCAAAAGCATGGCCGGTCGGTGCCACAAAACGCACCCGGCGGCCGCAGTCCTTCAGTTCGCCCTTGGGCAGATCCTCAACCTCGCAGCCAAACTCGGCGAGTTCACCGCGCAACTGGTCCACCACGTCTTCGCTGAGGCACTTGAAACCCATAAAGTCCATGCCGGGCTCATCCGCTTCACGCAGAACCACCGAGAACTTGTCGACTTCGGTCCAGCCTTTCAGGTACACGCGGCCCTGCTCGTCCCGATCCATTTCAATCAGGCCCAGCAGATCCGTGTAGTGTTTGAGGGCCTCATCCATATCGAGAACACGGATCTGGACGTGGCCGGGACGCATTACACCTTTTTTCATGACAGTTACCTCATTGCTCTTGTTGTTGTTTGCTCGCTCGTTTCGCCCGGCGCGGATGGCTCCAGGCACTCAATAGTCAGATCGGTGACCGGATAGATCCGGCAGGCCAGGACCTCCCCCTGTTCAATGGCTTCGGGCGGGGCGTGTGCGCGGCTCATCTTTCCGCACTCGTATTCGCCCTCAATCACCCGGACCTTGCAGAAGCCGCAGCCACCGCCCCGGCAGCCCACGGGCACGCACTTCACACCCCATTGCTCCATCGCTTTGAGAACGCTTTGCCCTTCACCGCAAGTAAAGCTGTCCCCGGTTGTCCGGTTGGTTACCTGGCATCCGATACCCATGGCTCAGCTCCGGTCATATCTTTTTGAACAGGGCCGAACGCTGGGTGTCTTCCGCGCCGTCCGCCGCGGTCAGGAATTTCTCCATGAAGATGTCACGCTCGAACAGCCGCCCCTGCATCAACGCCGTGATAGCCGCATCGATCATCGGAGGGGGGCCGCACAGGTAGGCCTTGTTGCCGGCAAACCGGCCATCGAAATGGGCTTTGGCAGCCTCATGGACATAACCGCGGAAGCCCTGCCAGTCAGAGTCATCCTCAACCTGACTAAGCGCCGGCACGTAAGTGAAGTTGTCGTGGTCTCGATCCAGTGCCTCGAACAGCTCCCGGTTGTAGAGTTCAGCCAGGTTGCGGGCGCCCTGAAACAGGACAATCTTGCACTCGTCGTTCTGCTCAAGCAGATCCAGGATCATTGACTGGGGACTGGACAATCCGGACCCGCCGGCGATGAAAATCAGATCCCCCGGCTGTGAGCTGCGCACGAAGAATTGACCGTAAGGACCGGACAGTTTGAGTTCGTCGCCCGCGCACAGCTGTTTGTGGATATAGGTTGTTGCTGCACCGCCCTCAACAAGACGGACGTGCAACTCCACTTCATCGGCCTTGCCCGGCGGGTTGGCCAACGAGAATGCCCTGGGGCCTTCGACACCGGGCAGTTCAATGTTGATGTATTGACCCGCCTGAAAGGTCATCGGTCGGTCCAGTTTCAGATGCACGCCTTTGATGGTCGGCGAGAGATCCACGATATCGGTCACCATGGCGGCATAATCTTCGACCGGGTAACCTTCAAAATCCGGGTCGACATCAATGTCCGCCTCGATGGTGACATCGCTCTCAACCGTGGCGCAGCAGGCCAGAACCTTGCCTTCGTCACGCTCGATATCCATCAGGGCAAAGGGCGAAGCATCACCAACTTCCACGTCACCCTCCAGCACCTGGACCTTGCAGGTCGCGCAGGTGCCATGTCCGCACGCAAACGGCAGCCAGACACCCTGACGAAGCGCCGCCTGGAGAATGGTCTGGCCATCCTCCACTTCGATCTGTTCGCCTATGGGCTCGATAGTTACGGTGTGGCTCATGGCATTCACCTCAAGACGCGGAGCCGGCGATGCCGTTCAGCTCAGGTGTGGTCATGGTCAGCATGCTCTTATGATCGATACCGCTGTTCATGAGCGTGGCCGACGCATCCGGGATGAACGGCTCACCATTCAATTGCCAACTGGCATCCATGAAACGGACATTGCCCGCATCGGGATGAGACGCCACCGCAGGCTTCAGAACCTCCTCGATAAAGGCTCCGAAGGTCATGTCTGGCTGCACCAGAAACGCGAATGGCGAGCAGTACATCAGGTGATGAGGCCAGTAGAGATACAGCAGCTGCATGCCATGGAAGTTCTCCACCTTGTCACGGGGTTCAAACTTGTAATCGTATAAAGCGTTCACACTCATGTTGATCACCTTGTTGTTTTTGTGGGTGAAACGCCCGGTGCCGATGACACCGGGCGAGTCCCGGATCAGGCCGCGTTTTTCTTGGCGCTTTCCGTCTTTTCCTCGGATGACTTGCCCTTGATGGCGAGCCAGCGTTTGTGGTCGGGAGACCCGATGTACTCGAAATTGTCCTCACCGATGTTGATGTGGTAGTACTTCTGCACCACCGTCTCCACATCACCGCCTTCACAGTTGCCCTGATAGATCTGATGCACCGGCAACCAGGCCTGTACGTATTTCTCGGGCTCATTCTTGAAGATGTCGCAGCAGCCGTCGGAACAGAAGTGGTAGCGCTCGCCCTCATGCTCTATCTGGCGATGGCTGAGCATGGTTGGGTCATCTTTCTCGGTGAAAATGGTGGGTATCTGACACACCTGACACAGCTGTGGCAGCGTGTTGTTGTAGAATCGACGTCCTTCCGCGTGCTCTTTCGCCCAGTGCTCGAAGCGCGGACGGTAGTACTTGTCGAAGGTGTCCGGGTACTTCTGGGACAGCCAATCCAGCTCTTCCTTTTCAGGCATCCAGGTATGGAAGTTGGTGGCGTGACCGTACTGGTAGAAGGTGGACCAGGCCTGATGGCTTACATGGTTCTTGGCGTCATTGGCGATGTCCTGGTACTTGGGCGGACGAATGCCATAACGCTCCAGATCCTTGAACAGCGCGCCTCCGTTCTGCTCGTAATACACCTCCCAGGCTTCCGCCCAGGACATGACCTTGTTCGGCAGCATGTAGTCCATCATCATGCCCACCAGGCTCAGCAGGCGGAAACCGCGCCAGAACCACTTGTCTATCCAGCGCTGAACGATGGGCACGTTGTCTTCGTGCTGTTCGAGGATGAACTTGATAACTTCGAGACCCAGGGTCATATGCCGTGCTTCGTCGGACTGGGCCGAGAAACCAAAGGTAACGGTGGCCATATCGCCGTTGTAGGCGGCGCCGGACATAAATGGCACAAACAGCAGGTTGGTCAGCACATACTCAAAGGAAAACGAGATGGCGGTCAGGAATTCGAACGGGCCAGCAGAGCGAGCGTCGTCAAAGAAGGATTTGGGTACTGACAGGAACCACACCCGGTCGTGCATATGCGCAGCATCATGCAATCCGTTGAAGTGTTTGTTGTAGTGGCTCATGGCGTGCTGCTGGGTCTGGGAATGACGCAGCTCGTCAATGGCCTGCATCTGGCAGGCGACCCGGGCTCCGGCACCGCTGAACTGGCGCCCCACCTTGGCATAACCCTGGAACGCCGCATGCTCCAGTGGCGATACACCACTCAGGAACAACTTCAGAGCGTTGACATAACGGGCATCTGAGATGTTCTGGTGGCCGTTGTTCTGGGCGAACGCATCGAAAATGGCGTACAGCTTTTTCTCTTTCTCGGCCTGGTACTTCCAGTAGGCGTCCATGGTCAGTCGGAACGGGTCTTCCCACTGGGACCAGTCGGTAATCTTGATGCCCTCGAACCGC
Source organism: Marinobacter sp. SS8-8 (assembly GCF_030540945.1). Classification (NCBI taxonomy): domain Bacteria; kingdom Pseudomonadati; phylum Pseudomonadota; class Gammaproteobacteria; order Pseudomonadales; family Marinobacteraceae; genus Marinobacter; species Marinobacter sp. SS8-8. The sequence continues at coordinate 19,589 of NZ_JASSVN010000020.1, forward strand.
TCGTCCGGGTAGATGTCTTCTTTTTTCTGGTAGGTTGGCTCCCAGGACATGTCCCGGGTCAGGTACTGGTACTTGTCTTTAAGATTCAATTTCTTGTTCTTAACAGCCATGATTGGTCTCCCGATTAGTTCCACTGAAGAATGAAGTGGTCATCGTCTTCGTCGACATTGCCGCCGATACTGATCACATCGATGAGCATTTCCTGAACGTCCCAGTCCCGGCCAAGCTTCTCTTCCATCGTTTCCCGGTTGATCACCAGACGCTTCTCCGCCTGGATCCGGATCATCGCCGGCTGGTGCTGCAGTTCCGCTTCCGGGTTGTCTTCCATAATGGCTTCCGCCAGATACCGGGCGTTGTCGTTGTCCTGAAAGGCAATGAATACGAGCTGGCTCATGCGGATACTCCCTGGCTTTGCAGCCCACATTTCTTGAGACGGGTTGCAAGCTCTGCACGGGCTTCGTCCAGTGCTTCAATACCGGCCGAAGCTTGTGCCAGGGGTTTCAGTGCGTCGTAGGCTTGGGGCTCCCAATAATCAATCCATTTCTGAAGCAGTTCTCGGTTGGCGTCGCTCTCGCCGGCCACAGCCTTCAGCATGGCGTTAGTCCAGCGCAGCGACTCCTTGTACCAGTCGCGCATGAACTCGGTGAGCATGGAGACATCTTCGGCCCCCTGGCTTTCAAACCATTTGTCCATCTTGTCGTAGACCAGCGGGTACATCAGGCCGTCCATGAGGATGTTCTGGACCAGGGTCAGCTCGAACCAGTCATCAACCACCAGGGAGTCTTCAACCAGCTTGCGCATGGGCTGCCAGAGCTCATCATCCATCCAGTAGCCTTTGGATTCATCGAGGCCAGCTCCGGTGCTGCCGTCAATCATCAGCGCTATCCGGGAGAGGTACTGGCCGATACCCAGGCGATCCATACCGGTGTAGATGTGCAACTGCGAGACGGTGGTGGCAGTGGCATCACCCGCAATCTTGCTGTTGTTCATGTTGGCGCCAAGCTCGACATGACGCAGGGGCACCAAAAGGCGGAGTATCTGTTTCTGGGTTTCTTCAGGAAGGCGGGTCAGCAGGTTGCGCTTCTCACAAAAGCCAAAGCTGGTCTCGGACGCTTCCTGCATCTTGGCCCGATTGCCAACATAGGCGCCGTAGTAAAACTGACGGGGATCGGATACGGCGTACCAGTCCTCCATGCGGATCGCGGTGCGCGTCGGATCGTTCAGGGTGTGCTCGGAATCCCACTGCGGCCGGTAATGAAAGTTGGTCTTGGCCTCAATGTCGTAACTGGCCTCCTGGTAACGGGTGGCCGGTTTATCGCCGAAGCGACGGGCAATGTGGCCATAGGTATGACGGATGGGTTCCGCCGAGTTGGTTTTGATTTCGATACTCATATCAACCTTACCGTTTTGTTGTTGTGAAACTGGATGTTGATGCGCTTTGCTCAGTAACGTTGTCCACGCTCTCCGAACCGCCACTTGACCATGTCTTCGTCGATCTCGCGGATCATGTCGGAGTCCATGTGGACCACCTTGTTGTGCTTACAGAAGATTTCGAAGGCCTCACGCGGCAGAACGAGTTCAACGAACAGCTCGGGGTAACCAATGGCGAAGTCAAACTCAACGAACTTGTCGCCTGGCTCACTCCGCACCCGGATGTATCGCGTCAGCTCATCGAAAGATTTGATGTCGGTCTGGGTCGTCATTGTTTGCCCCGTTGTGTTTGTTGTTGGCTGAGTGGAGGAGAGCAACGGGTGTGCCAAGCCAGAACTCGGGGATACCCAAAAGTTACATGACATTGTTTTTTATAGTTTTATTTCGATAACCGGGGAGACAGAGAGGGACCAGTCTGAAACGAAAGCAGGCCTGAGGATCAGCCACTTTTTACTATTTGATCAACTTGAAGGGGGCATCTCAGCAAATGCTCAGATGCCTGAAAAATCATCAGACCATTGGCCAGTTTTTTATCATTTGATTGATTTTTGACTTTCATCAGGTGTTATATAGAACAGCAACTTTGTTGCATGCACCCTGAGATTTTATTCCAGGCTTACCCCACCCCATACAACAACAAACGGGGCTCCTGACATGGCCATCAGCTATAAGCCACAGCTGCAATACGCAGATTTTCAGGATCTTACGGAACAAATCCGGTTCCAAAGCACGGAAGGAAAAATCTGGTTCGGCGAACAGCGCATGCTATTGATGCAGGTTTCCGCAATGGCTGCATTTCGCCGCGAAATGGTCAACACCATCGGCATTGAGCGGGCAAAGGGGTTTTTCCTGCGTCTCGGCTACCAGTCCGGGCTTCGGGATGCGGAACTTGCCCGCAAGCTGCGCCCGCATTGCAGCGAACTGGACATATTCCTGGCTGGGCCCCAGCTTCATTCCCTGAAGGGCATGGTGAAAGTGATCCCGATCGAGATTGATATCGATCAGGAAACGGGGGGCTTCTACGGCGAACTGGACTGGATTGATTCCTTCGAGGTGGAGATCTGCCAGACCGAGCTTGGTCAGATGGATGAACCGGCCTGCTGGTCCTTGCTGGGGTATGCCTGCGCGTATACGTCGTCCTTCATGGGACGTCAGATCATCTTCAAGGAAGTGACCTGCCGGGGCTGCGGCGATGAGAAATGCCATATCGTGGGCAAGCCAGCCGAAGAATGGGAAGACGCTGACGAGTTCATCCAGTACTTCAAAGCTGACCCCATGATCGAAGAGCTCTACGACCTCCAGTCGCAGGTGAGTTCGCTGCGCAGCAGCCTTGAGAAACAGCAGGGGCAGTACTACGGGATTGGTCAGTCCGCCTCGTACAACAAAGTCTGCAAAATGATTGACAAGGCCGCCATGGGCAAGGTCTCAGTCCTTCTTCTCGGCGAGACCGGCGTGGGCAAAGAGGTTATCGCCCGAAGTGTCCATCTCCGCAGTGAACGGGCGGAGCAGCCCTTCGTGGCTGTGAACTGTGCGGCCATTCCTCCGGATCTGATTGAAGCGGAACTGTTTGGTGTGGAGAAAGGCGCCTATACCGGCGCAAACCAGTCCAGGCCCGGCCGCTTCGAACGCGCCAGCGGTGGAACCATATTCCTTGACGAAGTGGTGGAACTGACAGCCCGGGCCCAGGCAACGCTGTTGAGAGTCTTGCAGGAAGGCGAACTGGAGCGGGTCGGCGACAACCGGACACGCTCGGTCAACGTTCGGGTGATTGCGGCCACCAATGAAAGCCTTGTCGAGGCCGTTGAAGCCGGGAAATTCCGTGCGGATCTGTATTACCGACTGAATGTTTTCCCGGTAAAAGTCCCGCCCCTGCGGGAGCGACTGGAAGATTTGCCCCTGCTTGTTGAGCATTTTCTCAAGAAGTTCCACTCAGAATACAACAAACGGACCCTGGGGCTTTCCGACAAGGCTCTGGCCCTGTGTATGAACTACCAGTGGCCGGGCAATATTCGGGAACTTGAAAACGTCATTGAGCGCGGTGTCATACTCACTGACAACAACGAATCCATCAGCCAGGACTCTCTGTTTGCTGTCTTCCCGGACAATCACTCGGAAAAACCTCATGAATTTATTGATGACGAAGGGCATGTGGTGCACGAGGGCTCGTCGCCCACCAGCGGTGGCTGGGCCGACCAGATTCTTGGGGACTCCATTAGTCTCGACGAAGTGGAAGAAACCCTTATGCGCAGAGCCATGGAGCAGGCAAATCAGAATGTTTCAGGAGCCGCCCGAATACTCGGCCTTACCCGCCCGGCCCTGGCCTACAGACTGAAAAAGTCCGGCATCCTTGCCGAAAACTGAAACACGGCAGATATCGTGCAACATGGATGTTGCCCCTTCCACATCCCACCTCACGAAATGAACAATCTGATTCCAGGTTTGATCATTTGATAAAAATCAACAGATGTGAGCGCCGCGCCCAGCTCATTCGCCTACCACCAAGAACTCATTTTTTGGAATATTTTTCAGTAAGTTGAAAACGCCAGACAGGACATGGCATACCGGTTGCTCACTCACCGTCAGTCGCTTTATTCACAAAAACAAAGACGGTGACAGAAAATGCAAAATCCCCCTCTGCGCTCGTGGCGCACTGTCGGTATCGCCATTGCCATAGTTAGCAGCTCATCGTTCCTACTGACCGGTTGCGAAGCTCCCCTCAATCTTGAGGCCGTGCGCCAGGTTTCCGAACAATCATCCAAACGCACAGACTTTTACCAGGCCATGGCCCGGAACGACGAGCTCATCGTTGTTTCCGGCAACAGTGGTGTACTGCTCACCAGCTCGGATAATGGCGCCACCTGGAGACGACAATCCCTAAATTCCACCGCAAGCTTTCTGGCACTGGATGTCTGTCCCGACAGCTCCTTTCTCGCGCTGACATTCGATAACCAGATCTGGCATGGCAACGCCCAGGCAAGCCGCTGGACCTCGCACGCCTTACCAAGCCAGGAACAGATGATGACCGCCACCTGTGCCCCCGATGGCAGTTGGTGGACCGCCGGCAGCTTTACCACCATCCAGTACAGCTCGGATCAGGGCCAGAGTTGGGACGAGACGTCTCTCTTCGAAGACGCCATCATCAACAATCTCCAGTTCCTGACCCAGGATCAGGCCATTGCCACTGGCGAATACGGCATGGTGCTCCGCAGCGACGATGGGGGGCTCAACTGGGATTATGCCGGTTACCTGCCCGACGAGTTCTACGCCCATACCAGCTATTTCCGCTCCACGAATGAGGGCTGGGTCGGCGGTCTGAACGGCTTCATCTACCACACCACCGATGGTGGCCAGAATTGGGTACAGATGCCAGCCGACACCAATGCACCGGTATTCGGCTTCATTCCCGGAAATTCCGCGCTCTACGCCGTCGCCGACAACGCCACCGTCCTTGCGCTGCAGGGCTCCGCCTGGGAGAAGATTTCCGAGTCCGATCAGCCCCTTTACCTGCGCACCGGCCTGTTACTCCCCGACCAGAAACTACTGGTGGCCGGTGGCCGAGGCCTGCTTTTCAAGCTTGAAATTCCGATGGCCCTTGCGGCCAGCATAGACTGAGGATATCAACCATGCCCGGATTGCATCGTTTCACACATCTGCTGCATCTGCTGGAAGTGTGGATATTCAACAACCCGCGCAAGGTGCTGTCGGTGATCGCGATACTGACACTGATGTTTGCCCTGCGTATTCCCGGCCTGAAAATCTACACGGATTTTGCGGACCTTCTGCCCCAACAGCATCCATACATTCAACTGCACAACAGCATTAAAGACAGCTTCGGCGGCGCCAACGTTCTGGTGGTCGGTGTCGAGTTTTCCGATGGTGACATTTTCACCAATGAGAACCTCGCCCGGATTGATCGAATCACGCAGGCGGTAGACAGTCTGCCAGGGGTTAATCACAACCTCGTGTCCAGCGTCACTCACCGCAACTCCCGGAAAATCTGGTTAACGGAAGTCGGTAGCATCAACTCCGAACCCTATTACGACTCCACCAGCGGTGAATACTCCCAACAAGCACTGGATGCCATGCGGGCCGATGTGGCGGCAAATCCTAGGGTCTACGGCCCTTTGGTCTCCCCTGATCTGAAGATGGCGCTGGTCAAGGCCCAGCTCATTGAAGGCAAGCTGGACTATGAAGCGACATTCACCCAGCTCCAGGAGCTTCGCACCAATGAAGCCGCCGAGGGCGTGACCATATACGCCACCGGTCAGCCGGTGCTGGTGGGCTGGGCCTACACCTACATGGACCAGATCCTGCAGATCTTTATCTTCACAGTGCTCACCATGCTGGCCCTGCTCATCTTCCACTTCCGTAAAGCGTACGGTGTGCTTATCCCCCTTGGAGGCGTTCTCATCTCCACCGTCTGGGGGCTTGGGATTATCAGTGTACTCGGCTACAACCTGGACCCCTTGGGTCTGGTAATCCCCTTTTTGATTGCGGCGCGGGCCATGAGCCATGGTGTGCAACTGGTCGAGCGCTATTACGCAGAAACCCTGGTGCTGGGTAGCGGCCCGAAAGCTGCGAAGGCCACCTTCGACAGTCTTTTCCGGCCCGGTTCCCTGGGTGTGGTCTCCGATGCTATTGGCCTCTCGCTGATCGCCATCGGCTCCATCCCCTTGAACACCCATCTTGGCATCTACGCGTCACTCTGGGCGATCACCGTTGTCTTTACCGTCCTGATCGGCGTTCCGCTACTGCTGTCTATTCTGCCTACGCCCAAGAATCCGGAAATTCGCGAAACTGCCTTGCGCCACATTGGCGCCAGTTGCTCAAGAACGGTTACTCGGCCCGGAGCAGCCCGAGTCATTCTCGCCGTGGCAGCGATCGCCATGCTGGGTGGTTTGCTGGCCGCTTCCAATGTGCAAATTGGTGACTCTGAACCAGGCTCGCCGATTCTCTACCCTGACCACGATTACAACATCTCTTCCCGCGTTGTGAATGACCGTTTCCCGGGATCCGAGGAGCTCTACATTGTCGCGGAAACGAGTGAAAAAGGCGGACTGAAGCGTCCCGAGGTGCTTGAGGCCCTGTCTGATCTTCAGGCCCACATGCTCCTGGACCCCGAAGTGGGCGGCAGCAAAGGGTTACCGGACCTGGTAAAGCAGGTGAATCGTCTGATGCATAACGATGACCCACGCTGGTACCAGATTCCTCACGAAGCCGGCTACGTGGGTGGGTTGATGTTCACGTACATGGCGTCCAGCCCGGTACCCGGCGCCCTGGACGAGTTCAACGACACCGACGATCGCGTCGCCAACCTGGTGTTCTACTACAAGGACCGTCAGGGCGAAACCATCCGACGAGCCATCCACATGGCCAAACAGTGGATTGCCGAAAACGGTGACAGCGTAGAAGGCCTGACCATCCGGCTGGCCGGCGGAACGCTCGGTGTAGCCGCCGCCATGAACGAATCGGCGTTCGAGACCAACGTCATTGTTCTGCCTCTCGTGTTTCTGCTTATCTTTGCTTTCGTCATGCTGTTCTACACCTCCTGGCATGCCGGGCTAATGATGCTTATGGCCATGCTGTTTGCGACTACGCTGACCTATGCCTATATGGGCCTGAATAGCCTGAGTATCGACATTAACACCGTGCCGGTCATTGCGGTCGGGATAGGGGTTGGTATCGATTACTCCATCTACATGATGGACCGGATCCGGGAAGAAATGGCCAAGTGCGGAGACCTGAGAGAATCCGTTCGGCGAGCCATTTCCACCACCGGCATGGCGATCAGTTTCACCGCTCTGACCCTGATGGCCGGCATCATCATGTGGGTCATCTTCTCCAATCTTCGCTTCCAGTCTGATGCCGCGCTGCTGCTGTGCGTGATGATCGTCATCAACGGCATGGCCGCCATGTTGCTCGTGCCCTCCTGGGTTCTCGCCTTCAAACCCCGGTTCATTACCGACGTGTACGCCGATGAAGACGGAATCCTGCATTCCGATCACAAGGAAACAAAATCCGCTCCATCCCCTGTGTTGGCCTCAAGACAGGACGATGGGTTTGTGACGGGAGCGCCGTACCGGGCCTGAACCCGGCATACCGCCCCACTAAAACCTGTAACGAGGACATGCCATGCAAACAACAATAAAAGGCCTGAGATTCTGGTGCTGCACCCTTGCGGGCAGTGCCAGCCTCGCGCTGTTTCCAATAACCATGACAGTTGCCGCGGAAGATACCCTGGTCAACGGCTTTTACGAGAATGCAACCTATGGGCGGGAGGGCGTCGGCCTTTCCAAATTCCGAAACACATTGCAGTTGGAAGGCGAGAAACGATTTGGTGATGTGGGCATTTTCAGCAATGTTTCCATCAATGGCACCCTGCGCGGCACCTACGACGGCGTCTACGATCTGAACAAGGACGAATACGGCCGCACCGCCGGCGGCGCCATCCTGCTTGAAGACACCGCACCGGCGCCCAACCCGGACCCATTCGTACCCCATGGTGGCGGTATCGCTCCGACACCCAACTTCGGTTTCGATATCAATCAGAACCCCAACGACGGCATGATCGTCCTGGGTGAAAACCTGCATCCCCAGGATGGTGGTGTCGGATTCGGAGTGCCTGTTCGGCCCTGCGATGTCGATAGCCGGGGCTGTATTGATGATTATCTGGACAAGGATCTGAATGAGCTTCGCTTCCAGGAATTCAATGACAGAGCGGACTTCATCCGTGAGCTCTACGTCGATTTCGATCTGAACTTCGACAGCGGCAACGTACTGAGTACCCGGCTTGGTAAGCAGCAGGTGATCTGGGGCAGGACAGACCTGTTCCGGGTGCTGGATGTTATCAACCCGGTGGACTTCTCCCGCAACAACATTTACGACGAGCTGGAAGATATCCGCATTCCCATGTGGATTCTCCGTTCCGACTATCGCATGGGCCCGACCGAAGTGTTCGATGGCCTTGCGTTCGACGATCTGAACTTCCAGGTGGTCTGGAACTTCGATCAGTTCCGTCCCCACGACATTGGCCAATGCGGCCAGCCTAACGTCATTCTGGACGCAGGCTGCTTCTTCCGTGGCATGAACAACCTGTGGGAAAACGGGGGCACCGTTGCCAACTTCGCCAACGGCAGCATTGCGACCGACTTCGGCCCGGGTCAGATCGGCATCCGTGAAGCCCACATGCCAAGTTGGAGCCTGTCCAACACCCAGCTCGGTCTCAAACTCGAAGGCGTGTATGGCGACCTGGGCTTCTCCCTGAATGCCCTTACCTATCGTTCACAGCTGCCCTCTTTGCGCGGCGGTATTCCCGCTGAAAATGCCTTCACTGGCGAAACGGCGGTATGGCCAGGCTTGATTGCATTCGATATCCACTTCCCCCGGGTCAATCTGGTGGGTGGATCACTGGACTATTACTCCCAGGGTATCGATACCGTATTCCGGGTTGAAACCGCCTATACCTCTGGTGAGGAATTCGCCAACACCCTTCGCGAGAAGCTGTACTCCGAATCGGATGTCGTTCGATATGTGGTTGGTGCCGACAAGAATATCTTCATTCCCTTCCTGAACGAGTATCAGGCGTTCCTGTTCTCTGGACAAATCTTTGGGCAGCACATACTTGATCATGAACGGGAACAGCGACTGTTCGGTGAAGCGGGCATACCGGACTGGGAACAGAACTGGATCGCCACGCTGTTGATCAAGGGTTTCTACATGAACGGTCGGTTGAGCCCGCAGATCATCACAGCACACGACGTCCGGGCGCAGGCAACCGCAATCGCCCCTTCGGTTGAATGGCTGGTTAGCGACAACTTCAAGTTCACGGCCGGCGCCAACTTCAAGGTCGGCGACGGGGCTCGCAAGTTTGATGACTGCCGCAGCTGTAACCCCTGGGATCCGTTCACCGCCCTCTATCCCGGCCAGCCCGCTGGGGAATCCGCCGGCCTTTCCGGCTATGAGCCCCTCGGCCGTTTCCAGTCCGGTCCAATCGGTATGGCCCAGAAAGAAGACGAAATCCAACTGACTGCACGTTACAGCTTCTGATAACGAGGAAACAAAATGACTACGACAAAGACAAGATCCGTTTTTCGCTTCCTGATCGCAGGCTGCACCGCCAGCCTGATGTCGACAGCGTGTTTGGCAAATGAGACGGTGATCACCAACTCGTTCTACCCCTACAAAACTGAAACGCCGAGTTTTGAAGGCCTCGAGCCTGGCATGGTGATTAATCAAAGCAATGTGGCCCAGTTCAAGGACGCCATCGACCCGGCATTCTATGGCTTTATAGAACAGGGCTGGACCACCATTACTGTGGGGGAAACCACCTCATTCGACCTGCACCCCAACTATGTTGAAGCGACCCGAGTCGCACTCGGCCAGGTGGCGCTTGGTGATGAGGTCGGTGAAATCAGCGGCTGGAGCGCTGGCCGCCCCTTCCCCGAAGAACCGGATGCCAACGACCCGAGAGCGGGCGAAAAGCTCGCCTGGAACTACAAGTACGGCTACAACTGGGGCGACAGCGCGGCCATCTACCCGTTCTACTGGAAGTACCGGGACATGGACTCCGGCAAAGTGGAGCGTACCATCAAATTCAACTTTCACTTCCTGAACTACAAGGGGCGGGTGATTCAGGAGCCGACGCCGGAAATCACCCCGAACCCGTCAGACCTGTTCCGTGCTATCTACGTTCAGGTTCTCGACCCCGCAGATGTGCGCAATACCCAACTGCTGATTCATCGGGCCGCCGACGATCTGAAACGGGACAACTCCTGGCTGTACCTGGGCTTCCAACGCCGGGTCCGCCGCCTTGCCACCGGTCAGGTGACCGATGCCTTCCTCGGCTCCGACTTGATGATTGAGGATTTTGAGGGTTACAACGGCCGCATCTCGGACATGAACTGGACCTACAAAGGCACCCGCTACATGCTGATGCCATTCTACAACCACAACGATCTGCAGCTGGACTCAGAAACCCACAGCGACAGCGACGGTTATCAGGTTGTAGCGTTCGGTGGCCAGGGCGGCTGCTTCCCGGATATTACCTGGCAGCTGCGCAAGGTGTACGAGGTTGAAGCGGCACCGGTGGATGAGAGCCATCCGCTGTCAAAGCGGGTTCACTACATCGACGCCCAGACCTTCACCATCCCCCGTACCGTGTCCTATGACCGCAAAAGCAGCCTGTGGAAAACCTTTACCATCGGCCAAGCCCATCCAGATCATCACCTACCGAAAAACAAGGGCAGCGGTGTCTCCATCGATGACAGCTTCAGCATGATCGATGTTCAGGCCAGCCACTGCACTACCGGTCAGTTCAAGGGGCAGGTTGATCCAGAGCTGTCTCCGCCCCAGATGTTCAACGTTCAGCACCTCCGCGCAACCGGAAGCTGATCTGGCGTTCATTGTTGCTCCTCTTTTTGGCCCGCCTTTGCGGGCTCCTTTTCCCATTTCGGAGGTTGAACAAGATGTCCCGATTTGAACCTTTGCCGGACTTCCCCCACGAACACGACCAGCTACTGGTTCTGACCGACAGCGAAGGCGGAATCACCTACGCAAGTGCAGCATTCTGCAGGCTCTGCGGTTTCTCTCAAGAAACGCTGAAAGCCGTCTCCTTCAACAGGCTGAGGCATCCCAAAATGCCCAAGGGCCCGCTCAAGGATCTGTGGGAAACCGTTGGCAGGGGCGAGTCCTGGATGGGCATGATCCTCAACCGCAAGGCCGATGGGTCTGACTGGTGGCTTGATGCCTTTGTCAGCCCTATTAGCGACAATGAGGGTAACGTTCTTGAGTACCAGGCTATTTACCGGAGACCCGATGCCGTCACAGTTCAACGTACTGAGCAGGTATACCGCGCCCGCAGCAAGGGAAAACAGCCTCTTGCCCTGCGAATTCCCAGGCTTACCCCAACCACCCTGCAATGGCTGACCGGTACCCTTTGCCTTACCCCTTCCCTGGTCGCGGGAATGGTCGGTCAGCCCGGACTGTCTGCCACGTTGTTTACCCTCGGCGGCATTACCTCCCTTGGCCTCCTTTATAAGCTCAATCGCCCCCTCACCCGGCTATTTCATCGTTGCCGCAGGCTCGTCATTCACCCAATCAAGCAACTGGTCTATACCGGAAACGCCGGTGTGGCGGGTCAGATTGAGCTGGCCATGCGGATGGTGGAGGTGCGACTGGAGGTCATGGCAGCCCGGATTCGCGACAGCGGCGGCCAGATAGAAGGCAATGTCCTGCAGGCCAACACTCTGCTTCAGGAAAGCACAGACGCCTCGGAAAAGCAGCAAGCGGCCCTGTCCATTGCAGCCACGTCCATTGAGGAATTCACAGCAACCATCCGAGAAGTCTCAGAGACGACCCAGCAAGCGGCCAGCCTCAGTACACGCAACCGGGAAGCAGGAGAAGATAGCGCTCGCTCAGCGGCAGCCGCCAAGGAGAGCATCCACGCGCTGGCCCGGGAGCTGGAAGCGTCCAGCCAGACTGTGAAAGAACTGGACCAGAACAGCCAGGCCATTGGCCGGATACTGGACGTGATCGTCGCTATTGCGGAACAGACCAACCTGCTGGCACTGAACGCGGCCATTGAGGCCGCTCGTGCCGGTGACAGCGGGCGCGGATTTGCTGTGGTAGCGGATGAAGTCCACTCTCTCGCACAGCGTACCCAGGAATCCACAGACGAGATTCAGGCGATGATCACCGACTTACAGGAGGGCACCCGACGGGTGGTCGAATCCATTGAAAAGGGCAAGCGCCAGTCTGTCAGCAGCGTCGAGCAGGTGTCCGCCTGTGCCGAAGCACTTCAGGCTATCGCGGCGGGCATTGTCGAAAGCGATGGCCTTAACCAACAGGTTGCGGCAGCCAGTGAGTAGCAAAGCCAGACGGTATCGCAACTGAATCAGGACATTCACGATATTCATCAGATAGCCGTCACAACCAGCGAGCAGCTTCTCGATTCTGTCAAAGTCGGCCAGGCGGTCGGCTACCACGCAGGCCGGCAGCAACTGCTGATCAAACACCTGATGCCAGCCGAAACCAGAAATAGAAACCGTGGATCACAAGCTGGCTCCCCCGATAAAAAGGGGCTGCGGGGGAGCCCTGAATCCATCAGAAATGAATAACCGTCCGGATGCTCTTACCCTCATGCATCAGATCAAAGGCCTTGTTGATGTCCTCCAAAGGCATTTCATGAGTAATAAACACATCCAGCGGAATCTCGCCCTTCTCGGCCTTTGCCACATAGCCCGGCAGCTCGGTACGGCCCTTTACGCCACCAAAGGCTGAACCACGCCAGACCCGGCCGGTCACCAACTGGAACGGACGGGTGCTGATTTCCTCACCGGCGCCGGCAACACCGATGATGGTGGATTCACCCCAGCCCTTGTGACAGGCCTCGAGTGCCGCACGCATCAGTTTCACGTTACCCACACATTCAAAGGTGTAGTCCGCGCCGCCGTCGGTCATCTCGACGATCACCTCCTGAACCGGCTTGTCGTAATCGTTGGGATTGACCACATCGGTAGCGCCCAGCTGTCTGGCGATATCGAACTTGCCGGGATTGATGTCCACGCCGATGATTCGCCCGGCTTTGGCCATCTTGGCACCGATGATGGCAGCCAGGCCGATGCCGCCGAGGCCAAAGATAGCAACGGTTGCGCCTTCTTCAACCCTGGCGGTGTTCAGAACTGCACCGATGCCGGTAGTCACACCACAACCGAGCAGGCAAACCTTGTCCAGCGGCGCTTCCTTGGGGATCTTGGCCAGGGAGATTTCCGGCAGCACAGTGTATTCAGAGAAGGTGGAGCAACCCATGTAGTGGTAAAGCGGCTGGCCTTTATAGGAGAAGCGGGAGGTACCATCCGGCATAACGCCCTTGCCCTGGGTTGCACGAACGGCGCCACACAGGTTGGTTTTGCCAGAGGTGCAGAACTTGCACTCGCCACATTCAGCGGTATAGAGGGGAATGACGTGGTCACCGACTTCCAGTCCGGTTACGCCGGGGCCGACCGCTTCAACAATACCGCCACCTTCATGGCCAAGGATAGTGGGAAACAGGCCCTCTGGGTCAGCGCCAGACAGGGTGTAAGCGTCGGTATGGCATACACCGGTGGCAACGATACGCACCAGGACCTCGCCCTTCTGCGGCGGGGCAACATCAACTTCAACGATTTCCAGCGGCTTGTTGGCTTCAAACGCCACCGCGGCACGGGATTTAATCACTGGCAGGCTCCTCTGGATCGATTGGGAATCTCGGCTATTACGGATTCCGGTTGTTTGACGGAATCTAGACGACCGGTCTAATATACCAATCATGACAACGAACGACACCCGCACCCACATTATTCACACCGGCGCCGACCTGATCGGCCAGAAAGGCTTTGGCGCAACCGGCATTAATGCCGTGCTGACGGCCGCCGGCGTGCCCAAGGGATCGTTCTATCACTACTTTAGCAGTAAGCACGATTTCGGTCTGGCGGTTATTGATACCTTCGCGGAGGAATACGACGCCAAACTGGATCGGATTCTCAACGACACCAGCCGCACCTGCGTGGACCGCCTGCGCGCCTACTTCGACACCGGCTTTGAGACCATGACCGGTTGCGAGTACACCCGGGGCTGCCTGATCGGCAATCTGGGCCAGGAGCTGGCGGGGCAGAACGAGGCCTTCCGGCAACGGCTGGACACGGTCTTTGCCAGTTGGGAAAAACGGTTCGAACAGTGCCTTGCCGAGGCCCAACGGGCCGGGGACATCAGCGCCGGCATAGACCCGGCCGACGCCGCCAGCTTCCTGCTATCCGGCTGGGAGGGCGCCATCCTGCGCTCAAAGGTTCTCAAGTCCACGGAACCCATGGAGCGGTTCGTGCGGGTCTTTTTCAAACAATGCCTGAACATCGGCTGAACTTTTTTTCGATCACTAACTAGTAGACTGGTCTAATTACCAGAATTTAATCTTAAGCGTATGTCATCCTGAAGGAGGATGCCCGATGAGCACCCAGAACGATCCACTGTTTCAACCCTGCCATCTGGGCCAATTGGCCCTGCCCAACCGGGTTCTGATGTCGCCACTGACACGCTCCCGCTCAAGCCAGCCCGGGGACGTTCCCAATGCCATGAACGCCCGCTACTACCAGCAACGGGCCGGCGCCGGCCTGATCATCAGTGAAGCCACCCAGGTGTCACCACAGGGCAAGGGCTATGCCTTTACCCCCGGCATTCATTCGCCGGAGCAGGTTGAAGGCTGGAAGAAGGTAACCGGCGCGGTGCACATGGCCGGTGGCCGGATCCACATGCAACTGTGGCACGTGGGCCGGATCTCCCACCCGGACTTGCAACCGAATGGTGAAAAGCCCGTTGCGCCTTCCGCGATCAGACCCGAAGGCGCCAAGACCTTCATCAGCGCCGACTCCGGCATGGTGGATATTCCGGAGCCACGGGCCCTGGAAACCGGGGAAATGGCCGGTATCGTCGAGCAATACCGCCAGGGCGCACTGAACGCAAGGGAAGCTGGCTTTGATGGTATTGAAGTCCATGCCGCCAACGGCTATCTGCTGGACCAGTTCATCAGGAGCGGCAGCAACCAGCGCACCGACGAGTATGGTGGCCCGGTGGAAAACCGCCTGCGCCTGCCGCTGATGGTGGTCGAGGCCGTTATCGACGTCTGGGGCAAGGACAAGGTCGGGGTTCGTGTCAGTCCCACCGGCAGCTTCAACGCCATGCACGACGACAGCCCGGTTGAGACCTTCGGCACCTTCGCCCGGCACCTGAACGACCTGGGCATCGCCTACATCGAAGTGGTGGAGGACTCCTTCCAGGGCAATCATACCAACGGACGCCCGGAAGAGGTGATCAATGCCATCCGTGCCAGCTTCAAAGGCACCTACATCGCCAACGGTGCCTACACTGCTGATGAGGCCCGCAAGCGTATCAACGAAGGTCGCTGCGACCTGGTCAGCTTCGGTCGCCCGTTTATCGCCAACCCGGATCTGCCGGAACGCTTCCGCCAGAATGCGCCGCTGAACGAGTGGGACGACCGTACCTTTTACGGCGGCGACGAGCGCGGATACACCGATTACCCAACGCTACAGGAACTCGAAAAGAGCGCCTGAATAGAGCTTTCATTCCCAAAGGAGACACACCATGAGCAATACCAACGACCCAATCAACCGCAAAGTCGTCATTATCACCGGTGCCAGCAGTGGTCTCGGTGAAGCCACCGCCCGCCGCCTGGCTGACAGGGGCGCCAGGCTGGTGCTCGCCGCCCGCCGTGAAGATCGCCTGAAAGCCCTGGCGGAGGACCTGAAATCCAGGGGCGCCGAGGCAATCTGGCAGGTTACCGACGTGACCGACCGCACCCAGGTGGAATCGCTGGCCGCGGCGGCTAAAGAGGCCTTCGGCCGGATCGATGTACTGGTCAATAACGCCGGCCTGATGCCTCTGGCGCCGCTGGACGCCCTGAAGGTAGACGAATGGGAACAGATGGTGGACGTCAACATCAAAGGCGTGATGTATGGAATCGCGGCGGTATTGCCAACCATGAGAGAGCAACACAGCGGGCACGTCATCAACCTGTCGTCCGTCGCCGGTCACAAACTGTTTCCGGGGGCCGCTGTCTACTGCGCCACCAAATACGCTGTCCGGGCCCTGTCTGAAGGGCTGCGCATGGAGGCGGGTGACGAGATCCGCAGCACCAACATCTCGCCGGGGGCCGTGGCGACCGAGCTCACCAGCACCATCACCGATCCGGACGCCAAACAGGCGGCGGACGAGCTCTACAAGGTGGCGATTGATTCCGACGCCGTGGCCCGGGCCATTGTTTATGCCATCGAACAGCCCGCAGACGTCGATATCAACGAAATCATACTGCGGCCCACCGCCCAGGAGTTGTAACCCCAACCCGGTCCTTCAAATCCTTAGCAGCGCCGCCGCATTCCGTCTGGCGGCGTTGCGACCCATCTTCAAAGTTCCCCTCCGCCACCCAACGTGCCATTAAAACCCGGGCAGTCGCCGCGACACCGAGTCCCGGTGGTGAACCGGGCCCGGCCTGGCGTTGGCGCGGCATGGCTTAAGGAGCAGTTGATCGACTATGATGTTGGAAGCAACTACGGCAACGGGCTATACCTCGCCAACGTAGGAGCCAACCCCAGAGGCCTGAGACAGTTCAACCTCAAGAGGCAGACGCGACAGCACGGTCCCACGGTCACCTTTGCGGATCGCTGGGGCGGACATGCGGAACTGCCCGTGGGATTACACACAGTGGATGCAGCAGACTGGCTTCTGTTGTGACAAGCGTGGCAGATATGACAAATTCCGGAAAGACCAGCACAGCGCGGGACACCCTGGCCCGCATTATCGACACCACTGCGCCGGGCACACTGCTAAGCTGCGGAGCTCTGGCCACAGAGGTATCCCGGTTCTGGCAACAGCATCGGAATGACACTCACCTGCACACCCTGGACACCAGCGACCCAAACGCCAGCCTGCCAATGGACCGCGTTGCCGATCTCGCCCTGATCAGCGACACCCTGGAACATCTGCCCCACGGCGAAGGGGCACTGCTGCTGGGCCAGCTCAGGAACTACGGCACCCATCAGATAGCCGTGCTGGTGGGCGAAGCGCCAGACTGGGCCTTTACCGATTTCATTGGCCTGGGCTTCCGGCGCCATGCCGAGCTGGAAAGTGAGAACGGTGCACTCACGCTGTACACCTACAATCTGGACACTTACAACCATAAACGGGCCTGGAACAATCCAGAGCACTGGGCCAATCCGGAAATGTGGGGAAAAGCATGGTGGTGAACAGCCTGTCTTCAGGAAAACTCAAACCCAGCACCATCCGAATCGGCACCCGGTACCGGGCCAACCGTCTGAAAGGCCCCTACGATGCCATCGTGATCGGCTCCGGCATTGGCGGCCTGACCACAGCAGCCTGTCTGGCGAAGGCCGGCAAGAAGGTTCTGGTGCTGGAACAGCATTACACCGCCGGTGGCTATACCCACAGCTATGCCCGCCACGGTTACGAGTGGGATGTGGGTGTGCACTATATCGGTGACATGGGCTCGCCCCATACCCTCGGCCGCCGGCTGTTCGACTACATCACCAACGGCAAGCTGGAATGGGCCCCCATGGACGAAAACTACGACCGGTTCTTTCTGGGCGACAAGGTGGTCAACCTGCGCGCCGGCAAGGAAGGCTTGCGGCACTCGCTGCTCAGCGCTTTCCCCGATGAACAGAACGCCATCGACCAGTACCTGAAGCTGCTGGGCAAGGTCGCCGACGGCATGCAGTGGTACACTCTCTCCAAGCTGACCCCCGGCATTCTCAGGCCACTGGTCCACAAGGGCCTGGATGTGGCCCTTCCGGCGTGCTTTAACAAAACCACCTGGGACGTACTGGGCGGGCTGACCGACAACCAGGAACTGATCGGCGCCATTGCCGGCCAGTGGGGCGATTGCGGGGTCACGCCGAAACAGTCCAGCTTCATGGTCCACGCGCTGATCGCCAAACACTACCTGCATGGCGGTTTCTACCCCGTCGGCGGGGCGTCGGAAATCGCCAAGACGATTATTCCGGTCATACAGAAGCCCGGCGGAGAGGTGTTCACCTATGCCGATGTCACCAACATCCTCATCGAAAAAGGCAAGGCGACGGGTGTACGTATGGCCGATGGCGAGGAGATCCGCGCACCTCTGGTGATCAGTAATGCCGGCGTTATCAACACCTTCGAGAAGCTGCTGCCTGAGGATGCAGCCGAGAAAACCGGGTATCAGGGCAAACGCCAGCGCATCACCCCATCAATGCCCCACATTGGCCTGTACATTGGCCTGAAAGGCACGCCGGAACAACTCGGGCTGCCCCGCACCAATTTCTGGATTTACCCAGGTGCCGATCACGATGGCAACGTGCAGCGGTTCCTTGATGACCCGGAGCAGGCGGATTTCCCGGTGGTGTACATCTCCTTCCCGGCTGCCAAGGACCCGGATTACCAGAACCGCTGGCCGGGCACCTCCACCATCGAGATAGTCGCACCCACCACCTGGGAGCTGTTCGAGCCCTGGCAGGGCACCCTCTGGGGCAAACGTGGCGAGGACTATGAGGCCCTGAAGCAGAAGATCACCGACCAGTTACTGGAGGTGTTGTACGAAAAGCTGCCACAACTGCGGGGCAAAGTGGATTACGTGGAAACCTCCACTCCGCTTTCCACCGCCTGGTTCTGCCGGTATGGCCGGGGCGAACTCTATGGCCTGGATCACAACCCGGAACGGTTTGAACAGGCCTGGCTGAAACCCAAGACCGACATTCCGGGCCTTTACCTTACCGGCCAGGACATCCTCACCTGCGGGGTGGTGGGCGCCATGATCGGTGGCCTGGTCACCACCCTGGCCATTCAGGGCTGGCGAGGCGCCGGACTGGCGAAGCGAATCTTCGTGGGTTAATGCCATTGGAAATGCCGCCGGGGTTGCGCGATCATGGCTGCCCAACATCTCAGGTAATAAAGGGAACCTGTTCATGGCCCTGTTCAGCCAGAAAAACGCCGAGAAACAGTTAAACGCGGAAGCCAGCAAGGTCCATCGGGAAGACCTTGAAACACTGCTGGACCGGCAACACGCCATCGAGGAAAAAGTGAAAGGCAGCGGCAAACTGAAGCGTTTCAGTGCGGATATCCAACTGATGTTCTCGATGATCCGGGACTACTGGTACGGCAATTACCGCAGCGTCCCCTGGAAAACCATCGCAGCAGTGGCGGGCGCGCTTCTGTATGTGATGAACCCGCTGGATGTTATCCCGGACCTGATCCTGGGTTTCGGTTTTCTCGACGATGCCGGCGTGGTCGCCCTGTGCCTGAAGCTGGTGGAATCCGACCTGCACCGTTACGCAGCCTGGAAAGAACAGCAGGAAGAGGTGAAAAGTGCACCTCAAACGAATTGATTAAATTCTGAACCGAAGGTACCCTCACACCCCTTGCTCTGTCGGTACGTCAATCAAATCTGGAGTTCCCGTGGATTTCGCCACTCTTATCGGTCTTGCTGGCGCCATATTACTTATCGGCTCCGCAGTAATTCTCGGCACCTCGCCGGTGGTTTTCCTCAATCCTGCGTCACTCTTGATCGTTGTTGGCGGCACCTTGCTGGTGGTACTCGCCAAGTTCAGCATTGCCCAGTTTTTCGGCGCCTTCAAGGCCGCTGCCAGGGCGTTCAAGTTCAAGTTACCGGAAACCCAGGCCAGCATTGAAGAACTGGTGGATATCGCCAATGTCGCCAGAAAAGAGGGCGTGCTCGGCCTCGAGGACCGGGAAGTAAGCAGCCCCTTTCTCGGGCAGGGCATCCAGATGCTGGTTGACGGACAGGACGGCAATACCATCAAGCAGCTTCTGAACAAGGAACGCCTGATGACACTGGAGCACAATCGCTGCGGCGCCAAGGTTTTTACGGCCATGGCGGACGTCGCTCCGGCCATGGGCATGATCGGCACCCTCATCGGTCTGGTTCAGATGCTTTCCAATATGGAAGACCCGAAATCCATCGGCCCTGCCATGGCCGTTGCGCTTCTGACCACGCTCTATGGCGCCATGATCGCCACCATGATCGCTACGCCCATCGCAGACAAGCTGTCTCTCCGAATGACAGAAGAAGCCCGGATGCAGTCTCTTTACACCGATGCTCTTGTGGCCATTCAGGAAGGCACCAATCCGCGGATTATCGAACAGATGCTCTCAAGCTACCTGCCACCGAAGGAGCGCGGGAAACTGGTCGAAGCCGAGGGCACATAGGCATGGATGAGCTGCCGGAAGAGGAAAAACCGGGCATCCCCGCCTGGGTAGTCACCTTTGCAGACCTGATGTCCCTGCTGATGTGTTTCTTTGTTCTGCTGCTTTCATTCTCGGAAATCGACGCCCAGAAGTTCAAGCAGATTGCCGGCGAACTTTCCAAGGCCTTCGGGGTCCAGCGCGACGTACCGGTACTGGAAATACCCAAGGGCACCAGCCCCATTTTTGACACCTTCTCGCCCGCCCCGCCTGAGCCCACGGTGGTAAATGAAGTAAGGCAAACCACCACGGATGAACAGCCGGAGCTGCAGACCCTGAAAAGCCCCACCGACATGGCCGTGGAGGCCGCAATTCAGGAGCAGATAAAGGAAACCATGAACGATCTTGCGCAGGTACTGGAGCCGGCCATCGCCGACGGGCGCATCAACGTCAGCCAGGACCAGCGGCGCATCGTGATCCGCGTCGAGGAAAAAGGCTCGTTTCCATCAGGCTCCGCACAACTGACCTGGGAATTCGAAGGCCTTCTGCTGGAAATGGCGAAAGTTCTGGCCACGATTCCCGGCAATCTGACCATTGAAGGCCACACTGACAACGTGCCCATCCGCACAGAACGCTTCTACAGCAACTGGGACCTGTCCGCGGCCCGGGCGGCGGCCGTGGCCAATGTATTGCTGGCCCGGGATTACGTGCAGCCCACCAGGCTGGCGGTAACCGGGCGGGCGGATACCGAGCCGAGAGTGTCGAACACGTCCCCCGGGAACCGCGCAAAAAACCGCCGGGTGGAGATCATCATTGATCTTTCCGAGCCCATGCAGGAACAGGAAATTCGCCTGCGGGAACTCATTGAGTCCGAATCCGTGGGTCAGGAAGCGATCATTGGGGTTGAGTCTGGCACCCCCTCCTCCGGCGAAATCAGCTGGTAAAAAACAGGCCATATTGGTGCGTCGACCCTTAAAACGCACAATGATAGTGCGATAAACGCCAGCCATACCCCGCCAGCCGCGTTCAATATTGCCGCAACCCTCACTCCACCCTGGAAATGCATTGTTTTGGAACAGCTCTTGCTAAAGCTGCCCCTCATCAATGCACAACCCAATACCCTTCCCATGCACAATGGCCCGAAAGAGGCCGGATACCCAACATCAGGAGCCAAAACCCGTGGACATCACGAGTGCAGTAAACACCCTGACCGAAAGCGCCAACACACTGTTCATCCTGATCGGTGCCGTTATGGTGCTGGCCATGCACGCCGGCTTTGCCTTTCTGGAAGTCGGTACTGTCCGCCACAAGAACCAGGTAAACGCGCTGGTCAAGATCATGACCGACTTCGGCATCTCCGCCGTGGCCTACTTCTTTATCGGCTATTACATCGCCTACGGCACTCACTTCATGAACGGCGCCGCCGAGCTCACCGCCGCCAACGGCTATGAGCTGGTGAAGTTTTTCTTCCTGATGACCTTCGCCGCGGCGATTCCCGCCATCGTATCCGGCGGCATTGCCGAGCGGGCAAAATTCTACCCCTTGCTGATTGCTTCGGGTCTGATCGTGGCTTTTGTCTACCCCTTCTTCGAAGGGTTGGTCTGGAACGGCAACTACGGCTTCCAGAGCTGGCTTGAGAACCAGTTTGGTGCATCCTTCCACGATTTCGCCGGCTCTGTTGTAGTGCATGCGGTCGGCGGCTGGATTGCGCTGGCGGCGGTGCTGGTACTGGGCGCCCGTAAAGGCCGGTATCGCCACGGCAAGGTAGTGGCGTTTGCGCCTTCCAATATTCCATTCCTGGCCCTCGGCGCCTGGATACTCACGATCGGCTGGTTTGGCTTTAACGTCATGTCCGCCCAGACCCTGGATGGCATCAGCGGCCTGGTGGCGGTAAACAGCCTGATGGCCATGGTCGGCGGTATCCTGACGTCGATGCTGCTGGGCCGCAAAGACCCGGGCTTTATTCACAACGGCCCGCTGGCCGGACTGGTGGCCGTGTGTGCCGGTTCAGACCTGATGCACCCTGTCGGGGCACTGATTACCGGGGGTGTGGCCGGCGCCATCTTTGTGTACCTGTTTGAATGGGCCCAGGCCAGGATTGTACGCCTGGACGATGTGCTGGGCGTCTGGCCCCTGCACGGTGTCTGCGGTGTCTGGGGCGCCATCGCCTGCGGCATCTTCGGCCAGGAGGCTCTGGGTGGCCTCGGTGGCATCAGCCTGATGTCCCAGATCATCGGCTCGGTGGCCGGTGTCAGTGTCGGCTTTGTCGGCGGTCTGATCGTCTATAGCGTTATTAATGCGATCTCCGGCCTGCGGCTGACGGAAGAGGAAGAGTTCAACGGTGCAGACGTGAGCATTCACCACATTGGCGCAACGGCTATCGAATAATCTTGTCGGTGGCCCGTCTTTTGCAGCCGGTTTTTCCATTCCGCGCCGTTATGTACGGCACGATTGACAGAGGCGGACCGAACCATGCTGATCCAGACGCCGGCCGAAGGCCTGTACGACGAACTGTTCGATGAAAACAACCGGGTACGCCCCCAGTGCCGGATGCTGGAGCATTGGCTGATCAACTCCAACGAGGAGTTGATCGCCGAAAAGCGCCGGGAAGCCGATGTACTGTTCCAGCGACTCGGCATCACTTTCAATGTCTATGGTGAGGACCAGGGAGCGGACCGGCTTATCCCCTTCGACCTGATCCCCCGCGTAATTTCCGCCAGTGACTGGCAGAAACTGCAAAGCGGACTGCGGCAGCGGGTCCAGGCCCTGAACCGGTTTCTCTACGACATCTACCACGACTACGACATCGTCAAGGCCGGCGTGATCAGTGCCGAGCAAGTGTTTTCAAACTCCCAGTACCAGCCGGGGATGCAGAACCTGAAGCTGCCCCGCAACCTGTATTCCCACATCGCCGGCATCGACCTGATTCGTCATAACGACGGCGATTTCTACGTGCTGGAAGACAACCTCCGCTGCCCCAGTGGGGTGTCCTATATGCTGGAAAACCGGCGGATGATGATGCGGCTGTTCCCGGAACTATTCACTCACTCCGCGGTGGCACCGGTGGAACATTACCCCAACCTGTTGGGCGAGACCCTGCGGGCGGCATCCCTCAAGGCCGACCCGACAGTGGTCGTGCTCACCCCGGGCCGGTTCAACAGTGCCTATTTCGAACATGCTTTCCTGGCCAGGCAGATGGGTATCGAACTGGTGGAGGGCGCAGACCTGTTCGTGGCCCACAACAAGGTGTACATGAAGACCACCATCGGCCCGCAGCAGGTAGACGTCATCTACCGGCGCATCGACGACGACTTCCTGGACCCTCTGGCCGGGAATCCGGATTCCATGCTCGGCGTGGCGGGTCTCTACGCCGCCTACCGCACCGGCAACGTGGTTATCACCAACGCCATGGGGACCGGGGTTGCCGATGACAAATCCATCTACCCCTATGTACCGGACATGGTCCGCTTCTATCTGGACGAGGAACCCATCCTGAAAAACGTCCCAACCTGGCAGTGCCGCAAACCGACAGACCTTCAGTATGTGCTGGACCACCTGCCGGAGCTGGTGGTCAAGGAAGCCCAGGGTGCCGGGGGCTATGGCATGCTGATCGGCCCGAAAGCGAGCAGCAAAGAACTGGCCACCTTCCGCAGCCTGCTCAGGGCCAGACCCCAGGACTACATCGCCCAGCCAACGCTGAGCCTCTCCACCTGTCCGACCTTTGTCGATGAGGGTGTCGCTCCGAGACACCTTGATCTGCGCCCCTTCGTATTATCCGGAAAGAAGATCCAGATGGTACCGGGCGGGCTGACACGGGTGGCCCTGAAAGCAGGGTCACTGGTCGTTAACTCTTCCCAGGGTGGTGGCACCAAAGACACCTGGGTACTGGAGGGCGACCCATGCTGAGCCGCGCCGCCTCAAGCCTGTTCTGGATGGCCCGTTACCTGGAGCGGGCCGAAAGCCAGGCCCGGCTTCTCAATGTCAGCCTGACCATGGCCCTGATTGATGTGCCGGAAGACCGCACCGAACAGTTATCCGTGCCCTTGCTGGTGTCAGGAACCCGCGAGGTTTTCCTCGACTACCATGAGGAAATCACGCCCCAGAATCTGATCGATTTTCTGTTGCTCGACAACCGGCACCCCGCCAGCGTGTTCAGCATTATACGAAGTGCCCGGGATAACGCCCTTCATGTGCGGGGCAACCTGTCCTCGGATGTCTGGGAAAGCATTAACCAGGCCTGGCTGGAGATGCAGGGATTACAACGCAAGGGCGTTACCGAATCCAACGCCAGCACTGTGTTCGACTGGGTCCGGGAACGCTCCCACATGTTCCGGGGCGCAGCCTATGGCACCCTGCTGAGAAATGATGCCTTCCATTTCCTGAGGCTGGGCACTTTCGTTGAACGGGCCGACACCACCGCCCGGGTGCTCGATATTCGCCACGTCATGGCCATGAAAGCCATGGAAGACCACACCACCCAGGCCTTTTTCGAGTGGACAGCCGTGCTGCATTCCCTGGCAGCCTTCGAGGCCTACCAGAATACCTACGGCCATAACCTTGATGCCACGAGCGTTGCCGAGCTCCTGATCCTGGAGCCGGACGTGCCTCGTTCACTGCATGGTTGCCTGCAGGAAATCGCCAGTCTTCTCGAGCAGGTGGAAAGCGGGGATGCCAGAGGCTCCCGGCGCCTGGCATCCAGCCTTTACGCCAATATCCGCTACGGTGACCGGGATTACATAGCCGAACGGGGCCTGCACGAATACCTGGTGGATTTCCTCGACCGGATTCAGGGCATCGCCGCTCAGATCCAGAGAGACTACATGGGGTGGCAGGGATGAGACTTCATATCCGGCACGAAACGCGCTACACCTACGAAGCACCGGTGAGTGACAGCATCCAGTACATCCGGCTGACGCCCCGCAATACCCCGCAGCAACGCATCCACGACTGGCACCTGGAGGCACCCGGTGAAACCAGTCAGATGGTGGATGGTTTCGGCAACCTGGTGACGGTAATGACCCTCGATAAAGCGGTGAACGAGATCGTGCTGACCGCCGAAGGTATTGTCGACCTGACGGGAAAACCACTGACCCGGGATGATTCCCCCTTCCCGCCGGAGGTCTTCCTGCGCCAGACCCCGCTCACCGAAGCGGACGAAGCGCTGAAAACCCTGGCTGTTCAGCATCCCCCCAATAAACGGGGCCTGGTAAGGCTGATGAAACACCTGCGGGAGCACGTGACGTTCATGCCGGGCGCCACCACCGTGACCCACACGGCCAGCGAAGCCTTCAAACAGAAGGCCGGTGTCTGCCAGGACCACACCCACATGTTCCTGGCCTGCTGTCGGCATATCGGCGTTCCCGCCCGATATGTCAGTGGCTACATACACTCATTGAACGACGCCCACGTTGCCACCCACGCCTGGGCCGAAGCCTGGATTGGCCGGAACTGGCAAACCTTCGATGTGGTAAACACCCTGAATGTGGCCGAAAGCCACATCAAGCTGGCAGTCGGTCTGGATTATCGCGATGCGGCACCGGTGCGCGGCGTTCGGGCTGGCGGGGGGATGGAGCACATGGAGACCCGGGCCTGGGTGACCAACCCGGCAGACAGTCAGTAACAAAAAGCCGGCAAACGCCGCAATAAAGCGCTCACACCTGACCGGAGGAGTTGATTAGACTACGCGCAACAGAGCAAGCCTTTCAGGAGGGCTTCATGACCTATTGCGTAGCGATGCGGCTGGCCGATGGCCTGGTGTTCGCATCGGACTCCCGGACCAATGCCGGCTTTGACCAGATCTCCACCTTTCGCAAGATGCACGTTTTTGAAAAACCGGGCGAACGCGAGCTGATCCTGCTGTCCGCAGGCAACCTGGCCACCAGCCAGAGCGTGATCAGCCTCCTGGAGCGACGGGCCGGAACCGACGTGCACAACGTCCTGAATACCGGCTCGATGTTCGAGACGGCGGAAACCGTTGGCCAGACCATGCGGGAGGTGATCCGCCGCGACAACCCCGACGGCAGACTCGGCCATGTGGATTTCAGTTGCTCGCTGATCCTCGGGGGCCAGATTCGGGGTGAAGAACCCAGGCTGTTCAATATCTACCCGGAAGGGAATTTCATTGAAGCCACAGAAGAAACGCCGTTCTTCCAGATCGGCGAGTCCAAGTACGGCAAGCCGATTCTGGACCGGGTCATCAGCTACAAGACGCCGCTGAACCGTGCCTATCAGTGTGCCCTGATCTCGTTCGATTCCACTATGAAGAGCAATCTCTCGGTGGGCATGCCCATCGATGTCGCCATCTACCCGCGGGATGCCCTCAAACCCTGCTTTACCGAGCGGGTCGAAGAGAACAGCAACTACTTCCATGAACTGCGACAGCAATGGCATCAAGGTATTCAGGGACTGTTCAATCAGCTTGAACCGCCGGTGCTTGCCACCCGCTAATGGCCATAGCCGGTCAGCTCCATGTAGCCCACACCGGAATGACTGCCGGAGACGGTAACCGGGCTTTCCCAGTAAGGGTAAAGCCCGGTGTTTCGGTAGTCCCCCACCGGCGCAGACACCTCGAGGCTGACCCCGTAGCCCGCCACTTCCAACTGCCATTGGCGTGGGTAGCCGCTCTGCCCG
Source organism: Marinobacter sp. SS8-8 (assembly GCF_030540945.1). NCBI lineage: Bacteria > Pseudomonadati > Pseudomonadota > Gammaproteobacteria > Pseudomonadales > Marinobacteraceae > Marinobacter > Marinobacter sp. SS8-8. The sequence goes on from NZ_JASSVN010000020.1 coordinate 46,385, forward strand.
GAAACAGGTGCCATTCGGAGCTGGTCCGGCGTAAGGGCCACCGGCTCTCCCTTTTCCGGAATCCAGGTGCCGGACCGGAAGGCACCGCCGTCTTCCCGCAACTGAAAGGCCATCAGCTTGTCGCCCGAATCCAGGTGCAGGGCAAACCAGTCCCAGCCCTGTTGCCCGGCCTTGAGAAACTGGCTACTCCACTCCCGGTCGAACCAGCCCTGGCCCGAGACGTCCAGTGTCTCATCGCCCAGGGTAACCGTGCCTTCAATCTGCAAGTCCACCAGGCTGAAGTACATAGACCCCTCGCCACTGGCGGATTTGGTGCTGAAGCCCTGGTTGCCGTGGGCGACGGGTCCGCGGTTGATGCTCATAAACAGATCGTAGGACCAGCTATCCGCTGACACCCGCAACTGCCAGGGGCCGTCACCAGACGGGTCGCTGAGTTGCCAGTTATCCAGCCACACCGTCAGTGGCTCCGCAATCGCACCGGCATGGCCAACATCGCCGCGGGCCAGTTTCTCCGCAAAATAGTGTCGACCCTTGAAACTCACCGCGCCATGGGCCATCCAGGCGGCTTCCAGAGGCCATTCGCTGGCGGGAGGCGGTTCGGCATCCACCGGCCTGGGCTTGATGGCCTGACGGAACTGGGTCCATTGCAGGCCCAGGGAGTCTCCGCCGGCGGTTTCCAGGTTGGCGGTCAGGTACCACCACTCGATGCGGTGTTGCGGGTGGGGGCCGAAGTCTTCGGGGAAACTCAAACGGTCGCCTAGGCCGGGCTGCAAAAACGGCACCTCGGACTCCGGCTCAGCAACGCCCGCCAGGCCGGCAAACCCGGACTGTTGCTGCTGTTCCGAACAACCGGCAAAGACAAGCAGAAACAGCAACCAGAAACTCCGTCTCATCGTTCACCTCCTGCCAGGGCACTGGTGCTCTCCGGGGCCAGGGCCGGGGTTTTGAGCTGCCGACGCATCAGCAGGGCAATACTGAGCCCGACCAGCAGACTCAGCACGCCAAGTTCCAGCCAGAACCGCGGATAGACCACCATGGGCAGGGACCAGCCAAAGGCCAGAGGGTTGATGCGATGCACCAGAGCCCAGGTCAGCCAGACGCCCAGGGGCAGGGCCAGCAACGCGATAGCACTGGTCAGGGACACCGCCAGCCGGGTCAGTTGGGCCGAGGCCTGTCGGCGTGACAGCCCCCACACCACCAGCAACCGGAAGTACCAGGCCCGGGTGGAGAAAAACACCCAGCCCATCATCAACAGGGCAATGGCGGCCAGGATCAGGGTCAGGGCGGTCATGGCCCGGGTGAACACAAAGGTCTGGTCAAAGATCGCAGAAGCCAGCTCTGCAATGGCCCGATTGTCCCGGACGGTGAGTTCCTCAACCCGCCAGATCTGCTTCAACTGTTGGCTAATGGCCTCAATATCGAGCGTCCCGGGCGATACCGACAGGCTCTGGAAACCCGGAATAAAATCCGGGGGCAACACAGCAGCGTTCACCAGAATTTCACCCGCAGGGCGGCCGTAATCCGGGTAGATCGCAAGCACCGGGAAATTGAGCACCTGGCTACCGAGTTTCACCTTCAGAAGCTGGCCGGCGGTCACACCCTGCCGGCGGGCAAGCTGTTCATTCACCATCAAGCCCTGGCCCTGTTGCAGCGCCCGCCATGGCTGGGCCGTTGATTCAAACAGCTGCCATCCGGTCACCAGTGGGCCAACGGGCCCGAGGGCAAACACGTCCACCACCGGGCCCGGCTCGCCGGCGGCGCCCATGAGCGTCGCCTCACCCCGAACCACCCGATGCCACAACCCGGAGGATGCGAGTTCCGGCTGTTCCGACAGCCAGTCCAGAGCCAGGCCTGTATCCACGGCCTCGGGCACTTCAATGTAATACTCCGCCTCCAGCCTTTGGGCCAGCCACCGGTCAAAGGTGCTTTCGAAGGTGGTGACCAGGGCCTGCACCGCCAGCACCATGGCCATGGCAAACTGCAGTGCCACCAGTGGCAGGGCCAGGCGCCGGGCCAGCACCGAAAGCTCCCGGTGGCGCCAGCGTGACAGCGGGTCTGTGTCTCTCCCTGCCCACCCGTCTGCAAGCCGGGAAATCAGCATCGGCGCCAGAGTACCTGCCGACACGAACACCATGGCCAAGGCAACGAAAAGCCAGACCAGGGCAGAGGCCCAAATCGACACGGCAATACCGGCCATCAGCACCAGAACCAGGAACCCGCCAACCCAGCGGGCATCCCCGGACAACCGCTGCGCCAGTGGCCGGAGCAAATCCGCCAGGCAAGCCACCAGAACCACCGCCAACATGGTAGCAAGAGGCATCAGCCAGCCGCCGTCCCGCCCCGCGTACAAGGGCTGATCGAACAGCCCTTCCAGCGCCCGCCCGAAACCACTGCCAAGACCGGTAGCCAGCCAGCGGCCAAGCCAGATTCCGGGCATAATACACACCAGGGCCAGCACCATGATCTCAATGGCCAGCAGGCGGTTGATGCGCCGCCGGGGAACGCCAAACCTATGCAGCAGGGCAAAACTGTCGCGACGCTGGGCCAACCCGAGCAGGTAAACACTGCGTACCAGCAGGGCCGTGATCAGCAGAACCAGCACACCCAGCGCATCCAGATTCAGCAGGAAACTGTCACCCAGCTCCCCGGTATCGGGCCCAACCCTGAAAGGCGCCAGTTGGTAACCGGAAGGGAGGTCGCCGGCATCCTGGGCGTCCGACACCAATAACGACAGCTCACTTCGCTGCCGCCGGGCCAGTTCGGCCGCGTCACTGATATCCACAAAGGGCCGGCCGTCCAGCTCACCACGCCAGGGTGATTCTTCCCGGTCAGGATTCCCGAAGCAGCCGGCCGCCAGGGGATCAACACCAACAACACGACCCGTTTCCGGCGAAGTCACTTCCAGCCAGGGCATCACGCAAAGCCCGCGGCGCCGCAGCTTGACAAAGTCTTCCACTGTAACCCGTTCGCCGTCTTTGCGTTTTACCTGCTGGCGCCCGGCCACTGCCGATTCGCTCTGCTCAAGACTGGCCCGGGCCTGGCTGGTCAGGTGGTGAACGCCGGTCCAGAGCATGGTGGCCAGCACAATCATGGCGCCCAGCGCCAGCAGTTGCAGAGGGTGGCGGCGATAGTGGCTGAACAGGGCGGCTGGGAGAGTCATGACAGGCTCAGGTTCCGGGCTGATGCCCGAGATCCATGTGCTGGCTGCAGCGGATGGCCAGCTCCGGGTCGTGGGTGGCCAGGACCAGCCCGCAGCCATGGCGGGCCTGCAACTCAAACAGTTGCCCGATAACCGCCTCGGCGGTGTGGTGGTCGAGACTGCCTGTAGGTTCATCGGCAAGAATCAGGGTGGGTTTCATGGCAAACACCATGGCCAGTGCGGCCCGCTGGCGCTGACCGCCGGATACCTGATCCGGGTAACGGTCCGAAAGCTCGCCGATACCCAGCCTTTCAAGCCAGTCCTGACAGTCATTTTCATTGTGGCCCGCAAGCCGGGCCCGCAAGCGGACGTTATCCAGCAGGGACAGAGCAGGCATCAGGTTGGCTTCCTGGAACACCACGCCGATCTGATGCCGGCGCAGGTTGCCCCAACGTGCTTCAGCCTTGTTCATTGCGTCGGGCTTCCCGCTGTCGAAGGTCTCGCCAAGCACCTGGACCACACCGGCATCCGGCATTTCCAGGCCACAGAGGATGTTGAGCAGGGTGCTCTTGCCGGAACCGGAACGACCGGTCAGGGCCAGTGATTCGCCCCGCTCCAGATGCAGGGAAAGATCCGTGAGCACCGGTACCGGTTCCGTGCCGCTGCGAAACTGCTTGTCCAGGCCTCGGGCCCAAAGCAAAGAATCCACCATGTCTTTCCTGCCTGATTGCCTGTCTGATTGCCTGCCCGATGGATTGGGGCAACCGCTTTACTCACACAGTCGGAACCCTCTTCTCAGTCAGGGGCTCCCAGAGGCTCGGCAAATGAGCCATGCCTGCGTGCGCGCCACTCGCGGAACTGCTCCAGCCAGGACAGCAACGCCGGAATCACCAGCAACACCAGCAAGGTTGATAACCCAAGGCCAAAGGCAATGGAGGTGGCCATGGGAATCAGGAACTGGGCCTGCAGGGACGTCTCGAACAACAGGGGCAGAAGACCACCGATGGTTGTCAATGATGTCAGCATCACCGCCCGCACCCGCTGCACGGCGGCCTCATTGAGTGCATCGGTAATATCCAGCCCTTTTTTCCGCTGCTGATTGTAGAAAGCTACGAGGATAATGGCGTTATTGACCACAATACCGGACAGGCCGAACAAACCAAACAGCGACAATATGGTCAGTTGCAGCCCCATCAGCCAGTGGCCGAGCAACGCCCCCACCAGGGCAAATGGAATAATAGCCATGACGATCAGCGGCAGACTCCAGGAGGCAAACACCCAGGCCAGAACCACATACATCAGCGCCAGGCCGATCACCAACCCAGTCTGCATATCGGACATGGTTTCCCGCTGATCCGCAGCCCGTCCCTCAAAGCTGTAACGCACGTTATAGCGGCTGGCAATTTCTGGCAGCACCCCGGCCTGAAGGCTTTCCAGAATCTGGTCTGTGGTGCTGACCCGGGTATTCAGGCCAGAGGTTACCTCAACAGCCAGCCTGCCCTCGGCATGGCGCAGAGCCTGGAATCCCTGGCGGTGGTCCAGGTTCATCACCTGAGTCAACGGCACAAAACGCCCGTCCGGAACCCGGACCGTCATCCGGGACAGGGTGGACAGACGCTCACGCTGGTCCCGGGGCAGCTGCACGCGAACCTCCACTTCGTCCCGGCCATCCTGGTAGATCTGGGCAATCCGGCCATCAAAGGCCGCCCTGAGCTGCCGACCAAGATCGGAAGTGCTCAGCCCCAGGGCCTCGCCGTAGGCGCTGGCCTGATAGATCAGCTGTTCCCGCCCCCAGGGCATATCCTCTTCCACGTCCAGTACCCCGGGCAGGGTAGAAAGCGCCTGAATCAACTCGTCCGCCGCCTGTTTCAGGCGCTCGGCATTGTCGCCGGTCAGGCGCACGTTCACATCCCGGCCCGGCGGACCCGCCTGCCGTTCGGATATGGTCAGGCTATCCAGCCCGGCCGGCGTCTCCAGCCGGCTGCGCCACTCGGTGATGAATTCGGGGTTGCGGACTGAGCGCTGGTCCGAGGGCACCAGCTCGATCATCATCGAGCCCAACTCATCGCCACTTCGTGAGCTGCCTTCAGAGCCCTGGGTCGCGCCCCGGGTAGTGACCGCATGGAGGATGAAATCGCCGCCCAGGGCCTCCTCCGTATCGTTGAGGGTTCGTTGCATCCGCTCAAGGAAGCTATCCACCGTTCCCCGGGAAGTTCCGGCCACGAAACTGGCATTGGCGTAGAACACCGACGGCTCCGGCGTCGGGAAAAAGTTGAACCCGAGCCGGCCGCCAGCCAGCAGACCGACGGTCACAATGGCCAGGGCAACCGCACCGGCGACGGTCGCGCCCCGGTGCTCCAGGCTGTAGCGGGAAAACCGGCGGAACCGGCCCTCCCTAAACTGGTCAAAACGTTGTTCAAAGCCACGCCGAAACCGCTCGATCAGGCCCGACTTTCTTGATTCGGATGCCTCGGATCCTGCTGTTTGCTTTCGACGGGGCACAAAGGCGTGGCGCAGGTGCGCCGGAAGAACGATAAAGCACTCCACAAGAGAGGCGACCAACACACAGATCATCACCAGCGGAATATCACCCAGGATATTGCCGATGACACCGCCAACCACCAGCAGGGGCATGAAAGCTGCGACGGTAGTCAGGGAAGACGCCAGCACCGGCCAGACCATTCGTTTGGCGGCCCCCTCGGACGCATAAATGGATTCCTCCCCCATTCGGGCGTGGGCATCGGCGTCTTCACCAACCACAATGGCATCATCCACAATGACCCCCAGGGCCATGATCAGGGCAAACAGGGAAATCATGTTGATGGAGCCACCGATCAGCCAGAGTACCGCCATCGCCGCCAGGAACGCCGTCGGGATGCCAATAGCCACCCACAGGGCCACACGCCCGGGCAGGAACAGGTATAACAGGCCGACCACCAGCACCAGACCGCCCAGGCCGTTTTTCACCAACAGGGAAATGCGGTCATCCAGCAACTGCCAGGTTTCATCGTAGACTTCCAGTGCCACCGTCGGCGGCAGCGCCGGCCGGGTGTCCGCCAGCCAGGTTTCCAGCACCCTGGCGGCCGCCAGTGAATTCCCGTTTTCTGACCGCTGCAACTGGAGCTCAACCGCCGGCTTGCCGTCTTTCTCCAGGGTTATCTGGCTTTCCCGGGCTTCCTGCCGGATGCTGGCAACATCTCCGAGGTTCAGTTGTATGCGCGCACCACTGAGCAACGGGATATTTTCGAATTCCTGGGGGCTACGGCGCTGCTCCACGGCCCGAAGTTCCCGGGTCGCATCCTGTTGCGCCATCATGCCCGCCGGCAGATCCCGTGAAACGGCGGCAACGCGCTCGGCGACCTGCTCCAGCGACAGCCCCAGCGTCTCCAGCCGTTCCACCGGCACATCGATACTGATTTGCTGCTCCGGCAAGCCCCGGATGGACACCCGGTCAATGCCCCGCTGCAGCAATTCGTCCTCAAACCGATAAGCCAACTGACGCAACTCGCTGCGGTCCACATCACCAATGACCAACAGCCGGGCGACGGGCTCATACCGTTCTATCCGGGTTACCTGGGGCTCCTCCGCCTCTGCAGGGAAGTTGGTGAATTCGTCCACCTGTTGACGAACATCGTCCAGGGCCAGAATCGGATCGGTGCCCTCCTCGAATTCCAGGGTGATGGAAGACACGCCCTGGGCCGATGTGGAGGTCATTTTTTTCAGGCCGTCGACACTGCGCAGGCGCTGCTCCAGCGGGTTGGTAATGCCCTGCTCCACGTCTTCGGCGGACGCACCGCTCCAGACCACGCGAACACTGACGAAATCAAGGGCAAACGTCGGGAAGAACTGGACGTTCATCCGGGTCAGGGCCAAGACCCCGCCCAGCAGCATCACCAACATCACCAGGTTGGCAGCAACCCGGTGATGGACAAAAAAACCGATTACGCCCTTTCTGCGCCTCATTGCTCCGCTGCTCCGGAATCCGCCACATCCACCTTGAGGCCGGTGACCGCATTAGGCAGGTGCGTGGTAATGAGTTGCGCGCCGGAAACCAGCGCTTCGCCGGACACCAGCAGGCGACGTTCTCCGTTGCTCCCCCGGGCTTCGCCACTACGTTCTATTCTGGCGCGCTCCATACGGCCATCCGATGACAGCAGGTAAACGCTGTCGGCGCCGTAGAGTGCACTGAACGGAATGGAAACGGTATTACTGAGAGCGGCCCGTTCCAGGGTCACCGGCATCAGTTCGCCAGGGCGGATTCCTCCGGGTTGTTCTGTCAGTTCCAGGATAGCTTCGGTTCCGGACGGATCACTCGTGCCGGCGAAGCGGGCCAGCCGGAACCGGTGCTGATTGTCGACGCTGGTCGCCGTCAGGGTTTCTCCCCGCTCCAGGGCAGCCAGCAGTTCGCCACGGAACATTTCCGGTACTCGTGCCCTGAGTTCGAGGCCGTCAGTAGGATACAACGACAGCAAGGGTTCGCCGCGGCTGACCTGGTCGCCCCTGGCGACCTGAATGTCGGTGACAATACCGTCGAAGGGCGCCATCATCCTGGCCCGTTCAGCATCCCGCCGGGTGCTGCTCAGGTTCGCTTCGGCCTGGGCCAGCTTCGCCTCAAGGCTCTGCAGGCGGGCCGGATGTTCCTCAATCGCCCGCTGCCGGGTAGTCACGGTCAGTTCTGCCCGGGCGGCGGCGTCAGTGGCCGCTTCCAGCCCCTCCCGGGACGCCAGGTTGCGGTTAACCAGTGATCGTGTACGCTCAAGCTGACGACGGGCGTTGTCGAGAATGGCCTGCTCACTGGCCAGCGCCACCTGATCGTTCCGGTAACGCACCTGCTCTAATCGGATCTGTGCTTCCAGGTCCGCCACCTGGGCTTCGGCCTGGGCAAGCGCCGGCTCGATGTCGGCATCGTCGAGCGCCACCAGAAGGTCGCCCTCCTTCACCCTCCGCCCCTCGGTCACGGGGCGCTCCCCGATACGTCCGGCGAGTGTCGCGATAACCGTCAACTGCTCCGGAGCCGTGACTTCCCCATACAGCGGCAACACAGGCGTATGGGTACCCGGTTCAATCCGCTGCACCTGAACACGCCAACTGCGCTCCGTGGCGTTCACTTCGGCGGGCTCCGGGCGAGTCATCTTGAGAAACAGGAAACCGGCGATGCCGATGGCAAGAATCAATACAGGAATGAGTCGTTTGGACATTACGTGCTGGCCAGCTATGGTAAATAAAGCCCTTCGGGCTGTCGGGTTCAGATTACTATACAATCAGGGCTCGTTTTCGGATTGGGCAAACCCGAGCCCTGCGTCTATTTTTCGCGGCAATCGCCCCTTTCATGGCAACGGAGATCATTACCTTTGGCGGTAGAACAACATGTCAATCTCCTGAGCGCAACGCTCATCAACGGCCTGATTGTTGCCGTCGTTGTACTTATTCATCACGAGGCGCTGGTTCACTTGAGCGGGCTCCTGGCGAAGATGCACCAGAGCCATCGGTTCCGCCTGATCGCCGCGGTCTTTGGCATTCTTGCCGCCCACACCTTGCAGGTCTGGATTTTTGCCGCCGCGTTTTTCTTCATGCACCACGCCGAGGGTTGGGGTGAACTTGCCGGCAATTTCAGCGGCAGCATTCTGGATTGCGTCTACTTTTCTTTTACCACCTTTACCACCGTTGGCTACGGGGATGTTGAGCCCTTTGGCGTCCTGCGTTTTCTCACCGGCATCGAGGCCCTCGCCGGACTGGTTCTGATCACCTGGAGCGCCTCGTTCCTGTTCGTGGAAATGCAGCGCTACTGGCCTACCCGCTAAACCCACTTGCAACGAGCCAGAGTGTAATACAGCAGGGGAACCACCAGAACCGTCAGCAGTGTCGACATGGCCAGGCCAAAGATCAGCGAAATTGCCAGGCCGTTGAAGATCGGATCATTCAGAATGAAGTAAGCACCCACCATCGCTGAAATCGCCGTCAGAGCGATGGGCTTGATCCGCACCGCCCCTGCCAGGACCACCGCCTCATCCAGGTCCACCCCTTCTTCGATCAGTTGCCGGATAAACACCACCAGCAGGATCGAATTACGCACGATAATGCCCGCCAGGGCAATCATGCCAATCATGCTGGTGGCGGTGAATTCCCGACCCAACAGGGCATGCCCGGGCATGATCCCTATCAGCGTCAGTGGGATGGGGGCCATGATGACCAGTGGCAGGATATACGACCGGAACTGCGCCACCAGCAGGACAAAGATCAGGAGTACACCCACGCTGTAAGCGGCCCCCATATCCCGGAAGGTTTCATAGGTAATCTGCCATTCACCGTCCCATTTGAGAGCACCGTTTTCCGGGAGCGTCGGTTGGTCAACAAAGTATTGTTCCGGGGCGCCCTCCTGCTGGTTCAGGCGCTTCACCATGGCAAACATGCCATACAGCGGTGACTCAGTCTCGCCAGCCATGTCCGCCGTCACATAGGTTACCGGCAGCAGGTCCTTGTGGTAGATCGCACCCACCCAGTCCGCCTCACGAATGTCGGCAACGCTCGCCAGCGGGACCAGATTGCCGCTGCGGCTGCGGACCTTCAGAGATAGCAGTATCGACGGCTGAGCCTTGTCGCCTTCGCCAAGAATCACCCGGATCGGAACGGGGTACTTGGCGTAATCGTCATGCAGGAAGCTGACGCTGGTCCCACCAAGCGCGGTCTGCAGGGCACCGACGACCTGGGCCTGGGAGACGCCAAGCCGCGCCGCACGGTCCCGGTCCACCACAACCTTCCACTGCCGGGTCGGGGCTTCGAGGGTGGTGTCGATATCCACCAGCCCATCGACTTCGGGCATCCCCTCTGCCACGCCGCGGGCCAGTTCCGCCCGACGGGATTCACCCATCGCGTAGATTTCGGCCACCACCGGAGACAGAACCGGGGGTCCCGGGGGCACCTCCACGACCTTCACGCTGGCACCGTATTTGTCGGCAACCGCCTTCAGTGGCGCCCGTAAGGACTGGGCAATGTCGTGGGACTGCCGATCCCGGTTTTCCTTGTCGCTCAGGTTGATCTGGATATCGCCCTGATAGGGATCGTTGCGCAGGTAATACTGGCGTACGAGGCCATTAAAGTTGATAGGGGATGCCGTGCCGGCGTAGGTCTGCCAGGTGGCGACTTCGTCTACCGATTCAAGGTACCCGCCCATTTCCATCAGTACCCGCTGGGTCTGCTCCATCGGGGTGTATTCAGGCATATCGACCACCACCTGCAGCTCGGACTTGTTGTCGAAGGGCAGCATTTTCAGGATAACCGCCATAAAGACTGGCAACGACGCAGCCGCGATGGTCAGCCCAACCACGCCCAGCCCAAGCAGGCGACGACGCCAGGAATGGTTACCGAGAAACGGGCCCAGCACCGTCCGGAAGATGCGCAGGGACAAGGGACTGACGCCGTCAGCGGAACTGGAAGCCTCATCCGCTTCGGCAGCCATTTCTCCTTTCTTGTGTTTCAGCAACCGAAAGGCCAGCCAGGGCGCGACAACAAAGGCTACGATCTGGGACAGCACCATACCCGCCGAGGCATTGATCGGAATGGGGCTCATGTACGGCCCCATGAGGCCGCTGACAAAAGCCATCGGGATCAGCGCCGCCATGACGGTCAGGCTGGCCATAATGGTGGGCGTTCCCACCTCGTCGACAGCGACGGGAATGATGTCCTTCACCGCCTGGCGGGAGTTCCGGATCCGGCGGTTGATATTCTCGGTGATCACGATACCGTCGTCCACCAGTATGCCGATGGAGAAAATCAACGCAAACAGCGATACCCGGTTGAGGGTAAAGCCCCAGGCCCAGGAAAACACCAGGGTCAGTAACAGGGTAATCAGGACCGCAACGCCAACGATCAGGGCCTGGCGCCAGCCCATGGCCGCCAGCACCAGCAGCACCACGCTCAGGGTGGCGGAGATCAGATCGGTGATCAGCTTGCGGGCCTTCCGGGAGGCCGTCACGCCGTAATCCCGGGTAACCAGCACTTCCACGCCCTCGGGTAATGCCCGGTTTCGCAACTGCTGCAGACGCTGCTCAATGGCCGTGGTGATATTGACGGCGTTTTCACCCGGTTTCTTGGCGATCGCCAGGGTTACCGCGGGGTACACTCCGCCGGGCCGGCTGTCAATTCCGTTCTCATATGCCGGCCCGAAGCCCGTCATCACGCTCTGATCGGCCACAGTGCCACCCCGGCTTATTTCCGCCACATCCGCCAGGTAAACCGCTGAGCCATTGCGCATACCCACCACCAGACGGCGAACATCGTCGACCGATTCCAGCAGGGTTCCGGCCTGAACCGGGATAGAGACATTATCCCGTGTAATCCGGGCCTCCTGGCTGCTGGCATTGGCGGCAGACAGCGCATTTCGTAGATCGTCAATGGTCAGGTTGAAGCCTGCCAGCAGTGCCGGATCAAACCGGATATCGACCCGGTCGGGGATGCCGCCCGTGGTGTAGACGTCCCGGGTACCCGGAACCCGCTTCAGAGCGACCTCCAGCATATGGGCAAGGCGGGTAAGCTCTTCCCCGCTGTGCCCGTTAACCGGATCGTAAAGGGTCAGGGTCATCACCGGAACATCGTCAATCCCTTTGGGTTTGATAACCGGCTGGCTGGCGCCGAGATTGGCAGGCAACCAGTCCTGATTCGAATACACCTGGTTGTAGAGCCGGACCAGCGCCTCCTGGCGGGGAACGCCCACTTCGAACTGCACCGTGATCAAGGCCTGGCCCTGACGAGACACTGAGTAGACGTGTTTCACGCCCTGGATCTCGCTCATGACCTGTTCGGCAGGCGTGGCTATGGCGCTTTCCACCTCGCGGATACTGGCGCCGGGAAACGCCACCATGATGTCGGCCATGGTGACATCAATCTGGGGCTCCTCCTCTTTCGGGGTAACCACCACGGCCAGCACGCCAAGAATGACCGCCAGAATGGCAAGCAATGGCGTGAGATGATTGTTCTGGAAAACCCGGGCAATGGCACCGGATGGGCCAACGGGCGGTAAATCACGGCTCACGGCTTCGCCTCCGTGCCCGACTCTGTACCTAACTCCGTGACAAGGTTCAGCCGATCACTGCCCACCAACTGCGAGGGATTGGTGACCACCCGTTCGCCTTCACTGAGGCCGGCAAGGATCTCAAGCCGGTCATTGTCCCGCACCCCGGTGCGCACCTGGCGCAGCCGGGGCCGGCCCTGATCATCCAGCACAAAAACGGCTCTCAGTTCGCTGCGCCGGACCAGGCTGCTGGCCGACACCCAGAGGGCCTCACGACTGGCGACGGGCACGCCGACCTTGACCAGCATGCCGGGGAACAGGGAGCCGTTGGGCTCACTCAGGCGCATTCTCAGGCGGAAGGTATGGGTTTGCGGGTTGGCATAGGGGTAGAACGTCATCTCACCGGTCTCCAGCACCCGGCCATCGGCAAGTGTCACCGTTGCCTGGCGCTCGCTGCGCGCCAGTTCCGCGTATTTCTGTGGCAGGTCGACGACGACCCGCAGCTGCTCCAGGGACAGCCCGCTGAGCAGTGGCTGGCCAGGGCTCACAGACTCCCCTACCTCTACATGCCGCTCGGTGAGGATGCCGCCATAGGGCGCCACCACCCGGGTGTAGGACAGTTGCTCCCGGGCTTCGGCAACCGCGGCGCTGGCACGCTCCACCCTGGCCCGGGCGGCCGCCAGATTGTTACTGGCCTGATCAAACTCCTGGCGGGACACCAGCCCCCGCTCACTAATTGCCTCAATACGCTCGAACCGCTGGCGCGCATCCGAGAGTGCCGCTTCGGCTTCCTCCAGTCCGGCCTGGGCCTGGCGCAGCCGGGACCGTTGTTCACTATCCTCGAGCTGAACGATAAGGTCACCAGCGGCGACAGAATCGTCAACATCGTAGGGCAGACTCTCAACGGTACCACTGGTCTGGGCCGAGACAGTGCTCTGCTGAACAGCCTCGATGACACCATCAAGACGGACGGTCTCATGAAACTCGCTGCGCTCTGCGACCGCTGCCATCAGCGCCCGGTCGCCGTCCTGCCCCTGGACCGCAGAGGCCAGCAGCCCCAGGGTGACGATAAAGCCTGCGGCTGCTATCCGCCCCATTGAGCACCTCCCGAATGACGAATCTGGTTATTAGTTAGTTTCCGTCCATAAACGTAAAACACTGATATTAAATAAAAAAATGAGGTAATCAGGCAGGAAACCTCCAGCGGAAAATGGTATTCTTTGTCACAAGCAATTGAAACAAAAGAAAAAAC
>NZ_JASSVN010000021.1:0-55476 GCF_030540945.1 Marinobacter sp. SS8-8
GAACCTGGGTGCCTCCGAGGTATTGACGCAGCTGTTTACCGGGCGTGAGCCGGCTTTTATGTCGGCACCGGAACGGGGCTAACAGGGCTTTTTACGGGGAGGCAGCTGAATAGTTACGAAGCTTTTTTGTATTTTTCATTGTTCTAACTCCGCTACGATACTTTTTTGGTTTGGGTTCTCGTTACTGTTGTAAGGGTGACCAATTTGCTTACTTAGGCAGATATTCCCGTGCAACAATGTTTTTCATGATCTGAGCTGTGCCATCGCCTATCTGCAGGCCAAGAACGTCTCTCAGACGCTGGGCAAACGGCAGGTCCTCGCCCCAGCCGGTATGGCCGTGAGCCAGCAGGCACTGCTTGACGACGTCGAAGGCAAGTTTCGGTCCCCACCACTTGTTCATGGCCGCTTCGGCGTTATGGGGCAGGTTGTTGTCCTTGAGCCACAGCGCGTGGTAGCACTGCATGCGGGCGGCATGAACGTAGGTCTGGTATTCGGCCAGCGGATGAGTCAGGCCCTGGAAGGCGGACAGGTTCTGGCCGAAGGCGGTACGTTCGGTCAGCCACTGCCAGGTTTCATCCAGCGACTGCTGGGCCACAGCCAGGCATTGCAGGCCGATCAGGGCGCGGCTGTAATCGAAGCCCTGCATGACCTGTTTGAAGCCTTTGCCTTCGTCGCCCATCATGTGGCTGGCGGGCACCTCCACGTTGTCAAAGAAGATCGAACCGCGGCCGATGGCACGCTGACCGTTGTCCTCGAATCGGGTGGTGGTGATGCCCGGTGTGTTCATGGGCACCAGGAACGCGCTGATCCCGGAGGCGCGCTGTTCCACCGTGCCGGTGCGGGCGAATACCACCGCGACATCCGCCTGGTCGGCCATGGAGATGGAGGTTTTTTCGCCGTTGAGTACGTAGATGTCGCCCTTTTTCTCCGCTTTCAGGCGCAGGTTGGCGGCGTCGGAACCGCCGTGGGGCTCTGTCAGGGCGATGCAGGCCACCTTCTGGCCGGTGGTCATGCCGTGCAGCCATTCCTTTGCCAGGTCCGGTGCGGCATGGCTGGCAATGATCTGGCCGTTCAGGGAGGTCAGCAGGGGAATGTAGCCAACGTTGAAATCTCCTTTGGAAATTTCCTCGATGATCAGGCCGCTGGTGACACAATCCATGCCGCTGCCGCCGAACTCTTCCGGCAGCTCGCCACCGAGCAGACCCATCTCGCCGAGCTGGCGGATAACAGCCTTTTCGATGACCCCTTCCTGGTCCCGTTTGCGATAGCCCGGAGCCAGCACCTCGGCGCTGAAGCGGGCCACAACCTCGCGAATCGCGTTCTGTTCTTCATTGAATCCGAAATTCATGGTGTTCTCCGGGCGTTGTCTGTGACCCGGCGGTGCGTGGCCACCGGGTCGATCAGCTTACTTGTAGAATTTCCGGAAGTCCGGCTTGCGCTTTTCCTTGAAGGCGTTGACGCCTTCCTTGGACTCGTCGGTGTCGTAGTAGAGGCTCAGGGCCTGCATGCCCAGGGCGCCAATACCAGCAATGTTGTCGCTGTCGGCGTTGAAGGAGCGCTTGGCGATGGTCAGGGCCGTGGGGCTCTTCTCCAGGATTTCCTCACACCACTTCTGTACCTCTTCGTCCAGCTGCTCGGGCGGGACCACAGCATTGACCAGGCCCCATTCCAACGCCTGCTGCGCGCTGTACTTGCGGCACAGGTACCAGATTTCCCGGGCCCGTTTCTCGCCCACAACCCTCGCCAGATAGGCGGTGCCGAAACCGGGATCCACCGAGCCGACCTTGGGGCCGACCTGACCGAAGATAACGGTTTCCGAGGCGATGCTCAGGTCACAGATCACGTGCAGCACGTGGCCGCCGCCGATGGCAAAGCCGTTGACCCGGGCGATCACCGGCTTGGGGACTTCGCGGATGGTGCGCTGCAGTTCTTCCACCGGCAGGCCGATCAGGCCGCGACCGTCGTACTGGCCTTCATGCGCGCCCTGGTCACCGCCGGTGCAGAACGCCTTGTCTCCGGCACCGGTGAACACGATGACGCCGATGTCCTTGTTCCAGCCGGCGCGGTTGAAGGCGTCCAGAAGCTCCATGCAAGTCTGGCCCCGGAAGGCGTTGTAACGATCCGGCCGGTTGATGGTGATGGTGGCGACGCCGTTGTTTTCGTCGTACAGAATGTCTTCGTAATTCATGGTGCGCTCTCCTAAATCATGTAGCTGGTCGCTTAGCCGGCCATGGTCAGGCCGCCGGACACACTGATCACCTGGCCGGTAATGAAGTTGGCATCGTCACTGGCGAGCAGGGCGATGACGCCGGGGTAGTCTTCCGGTTGCGCCAGGCGTTTCATGGGGACCGCGTTGCGGAAGGCCTCCAGCAGCTTTTCCGGGTTCGGGGCGGTATCTGCCACGCCTTTGAGCAGGGCGGTGTCGGTGGGACCGGGGCAGACCACGTTCAGGCAAACGTTCTTGGTGGCCAGCTCCCGGGCCACGGTTTTGCTGAAGCCCACCAGGCCCGCCTTGCAGGCGGCGTAAACGGATTCACCGGAGGAGCCGACACGGGCAGCGTCGGAGGCCACGTTAATGACCTTGCCGCCGCCGGCGGCGATCATCTTCGGCAGCACCACGTGATGCATATTCAGGGCACCGGTGAGGTTGACTGCAATCAGTTGGTCCCAGAGTTTCGGTTCGGTCTTCAGGAAGGGCATGAAGCGATCGAAACCGGCGTTGTTCACCAGCACCGTCGGTACGCCCAGATCGTTTTCTATCGCAGCCACGGTGTCAGTGATCGCGGCATAGTCGGTGATGTCTGCGGCGTAGGCCTTGGCCTTGCCGCCTGCCTCGGTAATCAGGTCTACCGTGGCCTGGGCCGCGTGTTCGTCACGGTCCAGGACGGCCACCAGGCTGCCTTCCTCGGCAAAGCGCTGGCACACGGCGCGGCCGATGCCGCCACCGCCACCGGTGACGATGACTGTTTTTCCGTTCAGGCCTCTCATGATGACTTGCTCCTGTTGCTGTTAAATCAAAGGGGTCAACTGCGCTTGGCCGGTTCGAGGCGCACCTCTTTGGCTTGCTCACGCAGCTTGAATTTCTGGATCTTGCCGGAGGCGGTACGGGGCATGGCCTCGATCACCTCCAGATATTCGGGCAGATAGCTCTTGGAGAGTCTCTGTTCGATCAGGTAATTCTTGATGTTGTCGAGGGTCAGCCCGGTGGCGTTCTCGTCGAGGGTGACGTAGGCACACACCCGCTCGCCCAGTCGCTCATCCGGGCAGCCCACCAGTGCGACATCGACAATGCCCGGGTACTTGTAGAGCAGGTTCTCCACCTCGACGACAGGAATGTTCTCGCCGCCGCGGATGACCACATCCTTGGTGCGACCAGTGATGCGGATGTAGCCGTCCTGGTCCATGCGGGCGAGGTCACCGGTGCTGAACCATCCATCTTCATCCACGCCGTAGAGTTCCGGTCGTTTGAGGTAGCCGACAAACAGGCTCGCGCCCCTTACCAGAAGATTGCCTTCCTGGCCCGCAGGCAGTTCGTTGCCTTCGAAGTCGGTCACCTTGATGTCCATCCAGGGCAGAACCTTGCCGTCGGACTGGCTGGCCCGTTCGGCCGGGTCTTCCGGGCAAGTCATGGTGACGGCGCCGTTCTCGGTCATCCCCCAGGCGGAGACGATTTTCGCCTTCAGCACTTTGCCGGCCTGTTCGACCACCGCACTCGGAATCGGTGCGCCGGCAGAGACGAAAATGCGCAGAGAGTCGAGTTCGCCCTCGTGCTGAGGCGCGGTCTTGACCAGGTCCGCCAGGAAAGGGGTGGCGGCCATGGTGAAGGCTGGCTTCTCGGCGGCAATCACCTTACAAACGTATTCCGCATCCCAGATGTCCTGGAGAATGGCGGTGGTACCCAGGTAAACCGGCATCATGATGCCGTACATGAAGCCGGTCTGGTGGGCCACCGGTGAGGCCATCAGCACCTTGTCATCCGGAGTCAGGTGCAGCCGGTCGGCATAAGGCCGCACGTTGGAGAACAGGGTGTTGGAGGTGTGCATGACGCCCTTGGGTTCGCCGGTGGTACCGGAGGTGTAGAGGATCTGGATGGCGTCGTCGGCGGTGAGCTGGCGCTCGGCAAACAGGGCCCGGGTGTCCTGCTTTTCTTCCCAGGCAGTTTCTACAAGGCGCTGTTCAAAGCTGCGTTCGCCCTCTCCGCCGATCACCAGCAGGGTTTCAAGGTTGGGCAGTTCGGCCCGGATACCGTCGATCATGGCTTCGTAATCGAAGCCCCGGAAGACCTTGGGAATCACCAGCAGTTTTGCTTCGCCGTGCTTGAGCATGAAACGCAGTTCCCGCTCCCGGAAAATAGGCATCAGCGGGTTGAGGATGGCGCCGATGCGCATGCAGGCCAGGTGCAAAGCGGTGGTCTGCCACCAGTTAGGCAGCTGGCAGGCCACCACGTCGCCTTTACCGATACCCATGGCCGCCAGGCCCGCTGCCATACGGGTGACCTTGTCGTTCAGTTCCCGGTAGGTGAGCGCTGTGCGGGTATCGCTGGTGACCTGGTAGCCGACGATGGCCTCCCGGTCCGGGGTGCTGACCACGGCCTGGTCCAGGTAGTCGGTGATGAGTTTGTCGTTCCATGCGCCAATCTCGACCATGGCGGCACGGCGTTCCGGGTTGAGAGTGATGCCTGTATCCATCTGATTCACCTGTTGTGTCCGGTTTGTTGTTGGGAGGTCTGACCTAAAAAGCGGGTCGTTACCTTGTCAGTTTCAAGATACGCCTTCTCAAAATAATATGTCAACATATTGCCTTAAAAAATATTCGGGTGTAGTCTTTTTTAAATCGGATGAGTCAATAAAATGGCTTTATCAGGGTAATTATAAGAAATCGACTCTTAGTGGAGATGGTTATGAACTACAGCAACATATTGCTTGAAAAGTGCGAGGCTGTGGCCCTCATCCGGCTCAACCGTCCGAAGGTGCACAATGCGCTGAACAATGAACTGATGAACGAACTGACGTCGGCTCTGGAAGCCCTCGAAGCGGATAACGCCATCCGCGCGGTTGTCATCACCGGCAATGACAAGGTGTTTGCAGCCGGTGCGGACATTTCCGAAGTCCATGCCCTGGATTTCTCCCGGGCCTACCGTGAGCGCTTCATCTCGGCGAACTGGGAAGCCGTGACCCGCTGCCGCAAACCTGTGATAGCGGCAGTGGCCGGCCTGGCACTGGGTGGCGGCTGTGAGCTGGCAATGATGTGCGATTTGCTGATCGCGGCCGATAACGCGCGTTTCGGACAGCCGGAGGTGAAGATTGGCACCCTGCCCGGGGCCGGGGGCACCCAGCGACTTGCCCGTGCCATTGGCAAGGCCAAGACCATGGACCTGTGCCTGACCGGACGGATGATGGATGCGGAGGAGGCTGAACGCAGTGGTCTGGTTAGTCGGGTAGTACCGGCAGAGCGGCTGCTGGAGGAGGCGCTGGCCGTGGCCAAGGACATCGCCGGTTACTCGCAGATGGCTACCATGATCAACAAAGAGGCCGTGAACCAGGCCTTCGAGACCTCACTGCGCGCCGGGGTGGAATACGAGCGCCGCCTGCTGTGGTCCAGTTTTGCCAGTGAGGATCGCAACGAGGGTATGACAGCCTTTCTCGAAAAACGTCAGCCCGAGTGGAAGCACCGTTAACCTTTAGAAGCTCAGGAGCGATTATGGATATTCATTTCACCCCCGAAGAGCAGGCTTTCCGCAGTGAGGTACGGGCATTTCTCGAACAAAATCTGCCGGCTGATATTGCTGAGAAAGTTCGTTTGGGCCGCCGACTCTCGAAAGAGGATCACCAGCGCTGGCAGAAGATCCGCAACAAACAGGGCTGGTATGCAGTTAACTGGCCGGTGGAATATGGCGGCACCGGCTGGTCCGTGGTGCAGAAGCACATCTTTGACGAGGAGTGCGCCGCTGCTGGAGCGCCCAGGTTGGTCGCCTTCGGCGTGAATATGGTAGCGCCGGTCATCATCAAGTTTGGCACCCAGGCCCAGAAGGATTACTACCTCCCACGGATTCTGCGCAGCGAGGACTGGTGGTGCCAGGGCTATTCCGAACCCGGCGCCGGTTCGGATCTGGCTTCCCTGAAAACCCGGGCCGAGCGCGATGGTAATGATTATGTGGTTAACGGTCAGAAGACCTGGACCACCCTCGGCCAGCATGCCAACCGGATTTTCTGTCTGGTCCGCACCGATTCCGAAGCCAAGAAGCAGGAGGGCATCTCGTTCCTGCTGATCGACATGGATACCCCCGGCATTACTGTGCGTCCGATCATCACCCTGGATGGCGAACACGAGGTCAACGAGGTGTTCTTCGACAACGTCCGGGTGCCGGTAGAAAACCTGGTGGGCGAGGAGAACAGGGGCTGGACCTGCGCCAAGTACCTGCTCACTCACGAGCGCACCGGTCAGGCTGGCATCGGACTCTCCAAGGCGGCTCTGGCCCATCTGAAAGACATGGCCGGCGCCGAGACTGTGGCCGGCCGGCCACTGATTGACGACCCGTTGTTCCGCGCCCGTATTGCCGAGGTGGAAATGCGCCTGATGGCGGTGGAAATGAGCACCCTGCGGATTCTGGCCGCCACCCGCGACGGTGGCGTACCGGGCGCTGAGAGTTCGTTGCTGAAGATCCAGGGCTCTGAGATCCGGCAGGCGATCAGTGGTCTGATGCGCAAGGCGCTCGGACCCAATGCACTGCCGTTCCTGGAGCCCGAGCTGGAACCGGATTTTGAGGGCGAGCCGCTGTACCGGGATTACAGTGCCTCCCCGGCGAGCCAGTATTTTAATCTGCGGAAATTGTCGATCTACGGCGGGTCTAACGAAATTCAGAAGAACATCATCGCCAAGCAGGTTCTGGAGCTGTAGGAGGGCGCCATGAATTTTGAATTGAATGAAGAACAGCAGATGCTGGCGGACACCGTTGAGCGTCTGGTCCGAAACACCTATGGCTTTGAGCAGAGAGAGGCTTTTTACCAGAGTCCCCAGGGGTACAGTCCCGAGTTCTGGCGGCAGTTATCGGAGCTCGGCATCACCTCCGTACCGATTGCGACTGACTATGAAGGTTTTGGCGGAACCGGCGTCGAGAACATGCTGGTGATGAAGGAACTTGGGCGTGGCCTGTGCCTCGAACCTTACCTGCACTCCCAGATATACGCGGCCGGCCTGATCCAGCAGCTTGGCTCCGTGGAGCAGCGACAGAATATCCTGCCGTCGGTGGCATCAGGCGAACAGTTGCTGGCGGTGGCGGACGAAGAAGCGGGCACCCACTGCCATTCGGAGGCGAGCGAATGCACCGCCGTTCCCTGTGAGCGGGGCTGGCGTCTGAGTGGCCACAAACGAGTGGTTATCGGGGGCGAGATTGCCCACACCATTCTGGTAACCGCCCGGATGAGTGATGGAAACGGGGTCAGCCTGTTTTTACTGGACCCGGCAGCGGAGGGTGTCTCTCGCACCGGCTACCCCTGCATTGACGGCCCCAGGGCCTGTGATCTGGAGCTCTCCGACGTCTACGTTGAGGCGGATGCCCTGATCGGCCCTGCGGGCAAGGCAGGGCCGGCACTGGCCTACCAGCGCGGCCGGGCTTTGGCGGCCCAGTGCGCCGAGGCGCTGGGCAGTATGGAAGAGGCCTTCCGCCTGACTCTGGAGTACCTGAAAACCCGCCAGCAGTTCGGCTCGCCGATTGGCCGTTTCCAGGCCCTGCAGCATCGGATGGCGGAAATGCGTGGAGAGCTGGAGCTGGCCCGCTCTATGACCATTCTGGCGGCATGCGTGGCAGACGACCCGGATTCGAGCGAGCGCAGCCGCCGGCTGGCAGCCGCCAAATTTGTCGTCGCCCGGGCGTCGGAGCTGATTGCGGAGCAATCTATACAGTTGCATGGAGGCATCGGCATGACCTGGGAATATTCACTGGCACACCACGCCAAGCGCCTGGTGATGCTCACCCATCAGTTCGGGGATGATGATTTCCACCTCGGACAGTATTCGGCTCTGCTGGAATTACCACGGCAGTCGTCACGGCAGGTGGCCTGAAAGCCAACCAACAAGACAAGATCCACAAACGGAGACAAACGACATGGCCAACCAAGCAAGTTTCAACTGGGAAGACCCGCTGTTGCTGGACCAGCAGCTGACCGAAGAAGAGCGCATGGTGCGCGACAGTGCCCGCCAGTTTGCCGAAAGCAAGCTCCGCCCCCGGGTGCTGGAAGCCTTCCGTAACGAACAGACTGATCCGGCGATTTTCCGGGAAATGGGTGAGACCGGTCTGCTGGGTTGCACCATTCCCGAGCAATACGGCGGCAGTGGCCTGAACTACGTCTGCTATGGCCTGATTGCCCGGGAAGTAGAGCGGGTGGATTCCGGCTACCGCTCCATGATGAGCGTGCAGTCGTCCCTGGTGATGGTGCCCATCTACGAATTCGGTAGTGAGGAGACCCGCCAGAAGTACCTGCCGAAACTGGCCTCCGGCGAGTGGATCGGCTGCTTCGGCCTGACCGAGCCGGATCACGGCTCTGATCCCGGCAGCATGGCGACCCGGGCGCGCAAGGTGGACGGCGGCTACCGCCTGACCGGCAGCAAGATGTGGATCACCAACAGCCCGATCGCCGATGTATTCGTGGTCTGGGCCAAGGACGACGACGGCCAGATTCGCGGCTTTGTTCTGGAGAAAGGCTGGGAAGGCCTGAGTGCCCCGGCCATTCACGGCAAGGTGGGCCTGCGTGCCTCGATCACCGGTGAGATCGTGATGGACGGGGTGTTTGTGCCGGAAGAAAACGCGTTTCCGGAGGTGCGGGGCCTCAAGGGACCATTCACCTGTCTGAACTCGGCCCGATACGGCATTTCCTGGGGAGCGCTCGGGGCCGCCGAAGATTGCTGGCACACGGCCCGCCAGTACGTGCTGGACCGCAAACAGTTTGGCCGGCCGCTGGCGGCCAACCAGCTGATTCAGAAGAAGCTGGCGGACATGCAGACCGACATCACCTTGGCTCTACAAGGTTGCCTGCGGCTTGGACGAATGAAGGATGATGGTACAGCCGCTGTTGAGATCACATCCATCATGAAGCGCAATTCCTGTGGCAAGGCTCTGGATGTTGCCCGCTTGGCCAGGGATATGCTCGGGGGTAACGGCATCAGTGATGAATTCGGGGTGGCTCGCCACCTGGTCAATCTGGAGGTGGTGAATACCTACGAGGGTACCCACGATGTCCATGCCCTCATTCTTGGCCGGGCTCAGACGGGAATTCAGGCTTTCTTCTGACCGTCGTGTTTGTGCGAGACGGAACGTCGAGAGCAACGCGATTTTTTAAGTACGTATGAAAGATGGTGGGTCCATCGGGCATTGGCCCACTGCTTCCTTTTCCCCCAGAGCGCGGAGTCAGAAGCTTTAAATCTTGGTCCTATTGTTAGTTGCATGATCTATCTTATTAATTTAGAGTGAATCAATTCACAATAAATAAAACGGAGTGGTCATGTTCTCTCGTTCACTGGCTGCAGCTACTATCTTTCATGGTGCACACCCCGAGGATGTCTCCGCGTTTGTAAACCGTCATATTGGCAGTCATAGTCTGGATCTTTTGGCTGGCGAAAACCGAGCGTCCAGTTTGAGCTACCGTGAATTCGCCGGTTTTGGACTGTCCCGCATCAGTTATGGCAACCATGTGCGTGTTAAAAGCCCGGCGCTAGAGAACATCTACCATTTTCAGATTGTAACCAGAGGGGAATGCCGGTGGCGTCAGGACGATGACTGCCTGACGATGCGTCGGGGGCAGGCGCTTATGGTTAATCCAGACGAACGGGTTGATCTGGAATATAGCCCTGAGTGCGAGAAGATCATTATCAAAGTGCCACAGTCCGTCATGAACTCGGCGCACCCTGGCTGCGGTAGGAAAGACGTCCGGTTTGACCGGGTTCCGGTGAATCTGGCGTTGTGTCCCTCGCTGACCAACGTTCTTGAGGCGGTATTCGCCGAGTTTGAAGAAGCGGAAGAGAAAGATGCTTCGGATATCTCAGTTTCCTACCGCGAGATTATTTTGAAAAAGCTGCTTCGGGTTTTTCCCAGCAATCTGAGTGATCAGGGCGAGGTTTTGGCCAGCTCTCCGGGCCTGGATCGAATAATCCGCTACATCGACCAGAATGCCAGGGAAGATATTGGCATTGAGGAGTTATCGAAGGTGTCCAATATGAGCGTGCGGTCAATTTACAATGCATTTTCGCGTGCTTTTTCAACGACCCCCAAAACCTACGTCAAGCAGGTGAAACTGCGGAAACTGCGGGAAGATCTTTTGCGCGGCCGATGCCGAAACATTACCGAAGTGGCTTTGGACTACGGATTCGGGCACCTCGGACGCTTTTCCTCTGATTATCGGAAGCTGTTCGGGGAACTGCCCTCGGAGACTGTCCGATTGTCTGGCTGACCGCAGATCTGCCGGGTGATCTTCTCGGCGCATTGTCGAACCTGTTGGAAGAGTGCTGAGTCCTCGCTGATGTCGGTGTCTCGTTCCAGACCTAGAAGTGTGATTACGGTAACAATATTGCTATTTAGATCGTGCACCGGCATGCTCAGGACGTTTATTTCCGGCAGATAATCACTAAAGAACGCGCAGTAGCTCTGTTTTCGAATCAATTCCAGATGTGCCCCTAGCTTCTCCCTCGGAATACCTTTGCCCCGGTGTCTAGGAAGTGTGCGTGTGGACCGGTAGTGCTCTTCAATCAACTCCCGGCGCCTCGCTTCTGGCAGGTTGGCGAGGTAAATCCGGCCCGACGCGGAGTTCAGGGCAGAAAGCTCGGCACCCAGACGCACATTCACAGAAATGGGCAGGCTTGAATCCAGCCATTTGATTACCAGTGGGCCGGTGCCATTCCAGACTGTGACAGAAACTGTCTTGTCAGTATCCTCGTTTAACTGGTCTACCGCTTCGTATGAAAGCTGGATCGGATTGATACGCCGCAAGGCGGAAATTCCGAGGGTCAGGCTGGAATTTCCCAGGGTGTACTGAGTTTGATTGATCTGGTTGATGTAGCCTTCCCGCAGCAGGCTGACCAAATATTTGTGGGCGCGGCTGGGCGAGAGGTCGAGGGCGCCGGACAATTCTTTCAGTGTGGGCGGTCTTGCCGCGGTTGAGATGTACTCAAGTATGTGAAGGCCGATTTCTAGAGAGCCTATGCCCTGTCTTTTGGGGCTTGCATCTTCCATGCGGGTCGCCGTAACAAAATTGCTGATAGAACCGTTTGATGAAGGATAACAGACGCCGGCAATACGTGCGGCCTGTCTTTTTACCTGAAGACGTATGCTCACAAGGAATTAACCGTCGCCTTACTCAAACCGGAAGCTTTTGCGAGCCCGGTTGGAGGGTTCCGATAGTTCACTTGCCGTCTCCTTTTTGTTGGCTAAATGAACTATCGTTGATTCAGGGCCGGTCAAATATCCGGTAAATGAACATCCCTATCCATTTTTTGTAGCGTTAAACGCTCAGTGCAGTTTCAACCTTTTCAATGTTTTGAGTGAGTTCTTCCGAGCTTCCGTCGAAGTGGACTTTACCCTTCACAAGAACCACGTGGCGGTCACACAACTTTTTGAGGGCTTTTATGTTTTTGTCCACGACCAGGGTTGAGATCCCGGACTCTCGGATCGTGGCAATCACGCTCCAGATGTCCTGGCGAATCAGTGGCGCCAGACCTTCAGTAGCCTCGTCCAGGATCATCAGCCGTGGATTGGTAACGAGAGCACGACCAATTGCCAGCATCTGCTGTTCACCGCCGGACAACTCTGTACCCAGATTGGACAGCCTTTCCTGTAGACGTGGAAAGGTTTCCATCACCCTTTCGAAATCCCAGCTGGTCTGGCCATCGCTTCCCGGGCGAGCCGCCATCTGCAGGTGTTCCTTTACGGTAAGGTTGTGGAACATCCCACGCCCTTCAGGGACGTAGGCGATATCTCTGCGCATGCGCTTCCAGGTGGGTAGCTTGCCGATGTCTTCGCCATCGAAGAAAACGTGGCCGCTGCGTGGTGGCACGATGCCGAGTATTGATTTCAGGGTGGTGGTCTTCCCCATGCCGTTTCGACCCATGAGGCTCATCGACTTGCCTTTCTCGAGCTGAAAAGACAGATCGTGGAGGATGTGGCTTCTGCCATAAAGAGTATTAAGGCTCGTTACTTCCAGAAGGTTATTACTCATGCCGCTTCCTCCTCGTCTTCCTTACCCAGATAGGCTTCTTTCACACGGGGGTCATTCCGGACTTCATCCACGCTACCAGTGATCAGGTGGGTGCCGTTATCCAGCACAGTTAGCTGGTCAGACAACTCGAAGATGGCATCCATGTCGTGCTCCACGAGAACGATGCTATAGGTCTGCTTGAGCTCGTTCAGCAGCTCAATGATGCGCTGGGATTCCTCGTGTCCCATACCGGCCATAGGCTCATCTAGCAACAGGATGCAGGGGTCGGTTGCCAGCACCATGGCCAGCTCGAGCTGGCGCTGTTCGCCGTAGGATATTTCAGCTGCGATAGTGTGGATGCGACTTTCCAGCCCTACCTGGCACAGCGCCTTCTCGGCGGCTTCCCGCACCAGTTTGTTGGCATGACGTGAGGTAAACAGGTTAAAGCTGCCGGTAAAACGTCGCTGTGCGGCTACGGCACAGTTTTCGAGACAGGTCACATCTGCGTAAATGTTGGTTTTCTGGAAGCTGCGACCGATGCCGCGACGTACAAATTTCCAGGGTTTCATGCCCTCAATCTGATCGCCCTTGTGGAAAATGCAGCCGCTGGTGGGTTTCAGTGTGCCGCACAACATGTTGAGTAGTGTGCTCTTGCCCGCGCCGTTAGGGCCGACAACGCCGTGCAGTTGCCGGTCATGGAACTGCAGGGAGATGTCATTGAGCGCCTTGATGCCGCCCCAGTGTTTGCTCAAAGACTCGGTTTCCAGAATGATGTCATTGGACATGATTATTTCTCCAGGAGCTTTTCAAGGTAACCGGCAAGGCCTTTACGCAGCAGAAGAACCATCAGGATGATGGCGCCGCCCATGAACAGCATCCAGTCTTTGCTCATGTGTTCGAAGAAATACTGAAGGCCCTCATAGGTAATTGTGCCGAGAATGGCGCCGTAGATGGTGCCCATGCCTCCTAGGATGGACATTACCAAGGCAGTACCGGACATTTCCCAGGTCATGAATTGAGGATTCACATAGCCGTACTGCAGGGCGAACAGCAAACCGGCATAGGCCGCCAGGGTGCTGCCGATAACGTAGCTGATCAGCCGAAAGGCAAAAATGTTGTAGCCAAGCGCCACTGTACGTTCCGGGTTCAGCCGGCTGGCCTCGACAATACGGCCGAAACGCGAGCGCAGTATTATTTTGATGGCCACCACGGTGATAAGCACAGCCAGCAGTGCCAGATAATAGAAGTGGGTGGGGTTATCCAGGTTCAGGAAGCTCAGCCCGAATATGCTGGTCTCTGGCTTCATGAAAATAAACAGACCGTCGTTGCCGCCGAACTCCAGGGAGTCGAAGAAGTAGTAATAGGCCATCTGAGAAATGGCCAGGGTGATCATGATGAAGTAGATTCCGGAGGTTCGTAGCACCACCGCACCGATCACAAGAGCAACCAGTGCATTTAGCCCCATTATGTAGAAAGCGTAGATCCAGAAATTAACCGCCTCATATTCCGGCGTGAGAATCACGAATAAATAGCCGCCGAGGCCGTAGAACAGGGCATGACCCAGAGTGACCAGGCCAACTCGCCCAACCAGGAAATCCAGGGACATTACAAACACTGCCAAAATCAGGATGGTGGTGGCTTTACCCACGAAGAAGGAGTTCTCCTCCAGAAACAGGGGAATGCAGAGGGCGATGACAAAGAAGATCGCCAGAAAAATCCGTTCGGTGCGTTTTTCGAAGATCATGTTCGGCTCCCGCTTACTTGGCGAACAGGCCCTGGGGCTTCACCAGCAGCACCAGGATCATAAAGATGTAGATAATCATGTTGGACATGGTGGGGATCAGCACTGCAGCAAAGGTGCTTATTACACCGACAAGGAGTGCGCCCACGAAGGCGCCCTTGATCGAGCCCATACCGCCGATGACGACCACGACAAAGCCGGTGATCAATACACTCTCGCCCATGCCGGGAACAATAGACCGCATGGGCGCGGCGATGATGCCTGAAACGGCGGCCAACATGACTCCGATTGCAAACACGATGGTGTAAAGGCTTTTAATGTTGACTCCGAGGGCTTCCACCATTTCCCGGTTAGATTCGCCGGCGCGGATCAACATACCCAACCGGGTTTTGCTAACCACGAAGTACAGGGCAGCGGCAATAGCTACGCAAAGAGTCGCAGCGAATATGCGATAAACCGGATAGCTGGAGTTGTCGGTAAACGGTACAGAATCGCTGAGTGCGTCTGGTACAGCAACGCCATAGGGATCGTTGCCCCAGAGAATGCTCTGTAAAGCGTTAAACACGAAGATCATGCCGATGGTGAGCAGCACTTGATCCAGGTGGTTTCGATTATAGAGTCGCTGGATCAGTACGCGCTCGATGAGTATGCCGAGGCCGAGAGCGATTACCGCTGACAGGAAGGCGGATACGGTAAAGCTCCCGGTAATCGTCACGAAATACCACACCAGATAAGCGCCGACCATGTACATCGAGCCATGGGCGAGATTAAGAATACCCATAACGCCGAACACCAGGGTCAGGCCTGAGGCAATCAGAAACAGAAGCAACCCGTACTGGATACCATTAATGAGTTGCACGAAGAAGAGTTCGGTAGACATAGTAATACCCAACGGTTTTACGGATAGGTCAATTCAGGTGTGGGCAAGGAGCTTCAGGTAAGACCCCCGGCGCTAGCCGGGGGTAACAGAGTCCGTGCTCAGATCTGGCAGCCACGGGCGGGATCTTCAAGCGCTTCGGCGGCGACGGTCTGCACCACGTTCACGCCATCTTTCACTTCCCGCAGGTAGATGTTTTGAATCGGATTGTGTGCCCTGGAGAAAGTGAATTCTCCACGCGGGCTGTCGATGGTCAGCTTTTCCATGGTGCTGATGACGGCTTGCTTGTCTGAAATATCACCTTCAAGCTGGTCAATTGTGTTAGCGATCGCTTGCCCGGCGTCATACCCTTGAACGGCATAAATATCCGGGTAGTGACCATACTCAGTGTTGAATGCTTCGCGGAACTCCCGGTTTTTCGGAACGTCCAGCTGTTCTGCGTAGTGCAGGCCGGTCATCACGCCCTCGGCAGCCTCGCCTTGTGCTTGGAGGGTGCCTTCCGTAAGGAAGCCGGAGCCCATGAGCGGAATCTTGCCTCTTAGGCCCATGGCGTCATAATCCTTCACGAACTTGATCGCGCCGCCCCCGGCGAAGAATGTGAATACTGCATCGGGATTCTCATCAGCTATGTCGCTGACATGGGACTGGAAGTTGGTGGACGGGAACGGCAGCAGAACCTTCTCGACAATCTCACCCCCACCGGCTGTGAACGACTCCTCGAAGGCGTCCAGACTTTCGCGGCCCATGCCGTAGTTCCAACTAATGGCGTAAACCTTCTTGTAGCCTTTATCAAGCGCCACTTTGCCCATTGGGTAGGATGGCTGCCATGATGAGAAAGAGGTGCGGAATACGTTGGGCGAGCACAGTGGGCCCGTCGCTGCAGCGGAACCGGCATTGGGAATAATCATGATGGTATCTTTGCCGCGGAGCATTTTGATCATGCCCATAGCAACGCCGGAGTGAACCGGGCCAATCACGAAATCTGCTTTGTGCTGGTTCAGAAGCGCAGAGGCCAGCTCTGGAGCGCGTGAAGGCTTGGCTTCAGTATCAAGTTCGATGAACTCAACTTTTGAACCATGCAGTTTTTCAGCATGCTCTTTCAGCGCAAGCTTCAGACCATCTCGTCCGGCTTCACCAAGTTGTGCATAAATGCCGCTGAACGGAAGCATGACACCGATCTTCACCGGGTCACCAGCGGCCGCCAGGGCAGAGGTTGAGAGGCCGGCGGTAAGGGTCGTTGCCAGTACTGCACCGGCAAGCGTTTTGATCTTGCTCATTTCAACACCTCAGATTGTTGTTGTGGGTTCTTACATTAGAGGCGCGGGGAAGCTTTGGAGATATCCGATTTCTGCATAGGGGTGTCCGGTGTTTGCACAGACATCTTTGGCGCATCGTATTTCAGGAATTTCGCCGGCATAAAAATAAAGATTCGTCGTTTACCGCCGCCTGAAAATCAGTCACCTGCGATGACATCGGTATAAAGCTGATGGGTAAGTTCCCGCTGCACTTGCAAGCGCTCTGTGATTCCTTTGACCACTTCCATGCGGGCGACGGCTCCGGCCTGGATATCTTTCATCGCCTGTAGGGCTTCTTCGGAGTTATTCAGGCAGTGATTACAAGACTGGCGGATTTTTTCCATGCCGCTACCCGCCTCCACAGAAGTAGAGTTCAAGTTGTTTGCGATTTCACGGATGCTCTCGCTGGATTCGTTGGCGCGCACGGCCAGGTTACGCACTTCGTCAGCGACTACCGAAAAGCCTCGGCCGTATTCACCCGCTCGTGCGGCCTCAATGGACGCGTTCAGTGCCAGCAGATTGGTCTGTTTGGCAATATCCTGGATGTTGCCCACGATACTGCCAATTTCTTCTGACTGTTTGCCCAGCTGAGTGAAGACTTCGTCGATACGGGACATAAATTCTGCCAGCTCTCGAATCGAGGCCTCGGATCCGGCAATGCTGTTAGCGCTCTGGGCAACCTTTGCGCCGGATTCTTTGGCCAACTTACCAGCTTCATCCATTTCTACCAGGATCATGTTAACGTTGTTTCGTAGGTCGTCCAGATGACCTGTCAGGATGGGGTCTGCTGATGCCTGTTCTGGCGCAGGCGTTTCCGGTTCAAGAACCGGTTTAGGCTGGGGGCCCGGTATCAACACTGGTTCGCGTATGGTGACGATGGTTGGCTGCAACCTTGCACATAGAGTGAGTGCGGTAGCCGCCAGTCCAATTATTATTGCCGCAAGCGTGGCCTGGATGCTGGTAGTTGCGACAAGAAGCATCAATGCTGCACAGACGCATGCGAGGAATAGCACCCCAAATATCGGGGCTCTTGAAGTGCCGGCCGTAGAAGTTTTTTGGTCGAATCTTAAAGTGTTGTCCATGGTGCTGTTCTCGCCTGGAAGGGTCGCATCGTGGAGCAACGCTAAGGGCTTTTTCGGAATGAACCTATCCGTAAAGTGCAGAGTTCTATCCGCATATTGATTGGAGGAGAGGGAGGTCGGGGCCCTGGGAAGCGGGCCCTGGTTTGCAGGCAGTGAGAACTCAGATCAGGGAGCGAAACAGAATCTGGCTGAATTTCTCCGGGCACTCTACCGATGGCACGTGTCCAATCTCCTCCAGAATGATCGGCCCCGCGGCACCAGTTACGTCGGCCAGCG
Source organism: Marinobacter sp. SS8-8 (assembly GCF_030540945.1). Lineage (NCBI taxonomy): Bacteria > Pseudomonadati > Pseudomonadota > Gammaproteobacteria > Pseudomonadales > Marinobacteraceae > Marinobacter > Marinobacter sp. SS8-8. The sequence goes on from NZ_JASSVN010000021.1 coordinate 17,454, forward strand.
CTTTGAGTGTGTCCGGTGGCGTGGCGACGTCTTCAGAGCCCCCAATCAAATGCAAAGAGACTGCAGGTTCCCGGAGTTGATCGCGGAAATCAGCCTGGCCAAGCATCGTGCATAGCAGTGCATAACTTCGATCATCTCCGCGCCCCATGATCACCCGCCAGCCCTCTATCAACGCTGGTTGTTGTTGGCAGGCGGCCGGGCCGAACCAGCGTGGCACGATATCCACCGCCATGGCAGAAAGGCCGAGTTTCAGCACATTGGTTGAGCGGGCATTCCAGGCTTCGGGAGTGCCTATGACGGCGCCGGTATTCGTGAGTGTGGCGGAAAGCAGTTTTTCAGAGTGTTCGCTCACGAGCTGCTGGCCAATGGCGCCGCCAATCGATGTCCCCACAAAGTGGAAATGATCGGCGCCTGCCACTCTTGCGAGAGCGATAGCCTCCTGCGCCAGGTCTTCCGGTTTGATTTCGTCGGATTCCTCGGGCCAGCTACTGCTGGCACCATGACCAGGCAGGTCCCAGGTAAGAACACGGAACTTGCCAAGCAAGGCCGGCAGCATGTCGTCCCAAACGCCCTGGGTCATGCCGAGAGGGTGAGCTAGTATAATGAGCGGTTTCTCGCTATCACCTAACAGTCGATAGCAAATGGTACGATTCCTGTGTTTCAGAAAAGCCATGTCATCTCCTTGGAACGGGTCGATCAGACCCGCTCAATAAGTGTAGCAATACCCTGGCCTACGCCCACACACATGGTGCACAGGGCATAACGGCCGCCGGTGCGATGCAGCTGGTGCGCGGCAGTCATCAGCAGGCGTGCGCCGGACATGCCCAGCGGGTGTCCGAGGGCAATGGCGCCGCCGTTCGGGTTGACCCGGGGGTCGTCGTCGGCGATGCCCAGCTCACGCAGGACCGCCAGGCCCTGGGCGGCGAAGGCTTCGTTCAGCTCTATCACGTCGATGTCGGCGATGCTGATGTTCTGTTTCTCCAGCAGCTTCTGAACCGCTGGTACCGGGCCGATGCCCATAATGCGGGGTTCGACACCGGCGGTGGCCATGCCCAGGATTTTGGCCATGGGCTTGAGACCTTGCTGTTTCACTGCCGCTTCGCTGGCGACCAGCATGGCGGCGGCGCCGTCGTTGACGCCGGAGGCATTGCCCGCGGTCACGCTGCCCTTGTCACGGAACGGTGTGGGCAGGGAGGCAAGCTTCTCCAGGGTGGTGCTGCGGGGGTGCTCGTCGGTGTCGAACACCAGTGGGTCCTGCTTGCGACGGGGAATGGTGACCGGGACGATCTCTTCGGCGAAGACCCCCTCCAGTTGTGCCCGGGCGGTCTTCTGCTGGGATCGGAACGCAAACAGGTCCTGATCATCCCGGGAAATATTGAACTGTTCGGCGACGTTCTCCGCCGTTTCCGGCATGGAGTCGATGCCGTACTGCTTCTTCATCAGCGGGTTCACGAAGCGCCAGCCGATGGTGGTGTCCTCAATCTTCTGGCCCCGGGAGAAGGCGCTGTCCGCCTTGCCCATGACGTACGGGGCACGGGACATAGACTCCACGCCGCCGGCCAGGACAAGATCCATTTCACCGGCACGGATGGCGCGGAATGCAGTTCCCACGGCGTCCATGCCGGATCCGCACAGCCGGTTGAGGGTGGTGCCGGGTACGGACGTGGGCAAACCGGCCAGCAACGCGGACATGCGGGCCACGTTGCGGTTGTCTTCACCCGCCTGGTTGGCGCTGCCCATCATGACTTCGTCGATGGCCGCCGGGTCCAGTTCCGGGGCCTGCTCGAGCACGGCCTTGAATATGTGGGCGGCCAGGTCGTCGGGGCGCACGCTGGCAAGGGTGCCGCCGAAGCGGCCGATGGCCGAACGGCGGGGATGGCAGAGAAATACGTCAGTCATGGCAGGCCTCACTGTTGGCCGGAATGGTGGGCATTGGTGCGGGCTTTCAGATCCCGCAGCACTTCCAGTTCCCTGGCCGTGGGCGCTGGGGTGGTTTCCAGCTGGTCCGCGAAGCGGATGTCCCAGCCGGTTGCCTCGATCACGTCTTCACGGGTCACATTCGGGTGCAGGGAGGTGACCACCAGCTCCTTAGTCTCCGGGTCCGGCTTGAGGATACACAGGTCGGTGATAACCACCGTGGGGCCGCGGCCGATGTTCGGGACGTTGTCCCGGGCCTTGCCGTCACGGCCGAAGCCGACGGTGGTCACGAAGTCCACGTCCTTCACGAAGGTGCGCTTGGAGTGTTTCACGGTAATGAACACTTCCTTGGCGTTGGTGGCAATTTCCGGGGCGCCACCGCCGCCGGGCAGACGAACCTGCGGCTCGCGGTAATCGCCAATCAGGGTGGTATTCAGGTTGGCGAAACGGTCGATCTGGGCAGTACCCAGGAAGCCGACGCTGATGTGGCCGCCCTGCAGCCAGTAGCGGAACATCTCTGGTACCGAGACTGTGGTCAGTGCCGATTCGCACAGCTCGCCGTCACCGATGGACAACGGCAGTACGTCTGGCTTCGTCTGAAGGGTGCCTGATTCATAGATCAGCGTCACACCCGGGGCATGAGTCAGTCTTGCCAGGTTTGCCGCCTCACTGGGCAGGCCAATACCTACGAAGCAGGTCATGTCATTGGTCAGTGCGCGAGCGGCAGTGACGCTCATCATTTCGGAAGCGGTAAATTCGAGGCTCATCACGCAGCTCCTTTTTCAAATACGTTGTCTTTCAGCCAGGCCTGGAAGGTGTCGCGGTCGCGGGCGATACCATCCCAGTCCTTGTAGAAGGCGTTGTCCCGGTCGTAGTAGCCGAGTGCGTAGGAGGGTTTCGCGCCTCTGGGTGCTTCGGCAATGGCGGTTACCGCCCAGGACGGCAACACACAGGCATTCACCGAGGCACCCAGGTCATCCACAACTTCCTCAACGGTGACAATGCTGCGTTTGGCCGCTAGCACAACTTCCTTTTGGATGCCGACAATACCTTCAACCAGCACGTTGCCCTTGCGGTCGGCTCGCTGGGCGTGGATTACCGCTACGTCTGGACGAATGGAAGGCACTGCCGCCAGTCGTTCACCGGTAAACGGGCATTCGATGAACTTGATCTGGTCGTTGACCTTGGGAAGGTCACTGCCCACGTAACCTCGCAACACTGCAAGTGGCAGGCCGGCGGCACCGGCCTCATAGGCATTTGCCATGGCGGCGTGGCTGTGCTCAAGGACTTCCAGCTTGTTCGGCCAGCCTTTCTCAACGGCATCCCGCAGACGATGCAGGGAGCCCACGCCAGGGTTGCCACCCCAAGAGAAAATCAGTTTTTTCGCGCAGCCCGCGCCGATCATCTGGTCATACACAAGATCCGGGGTCATCCGGATCAGGGTCAGGTCGCGCTTTTCCTGGCGGATGATTTCATGGCCCGCCGCAAACGGGATCAGGTGGGTGAAGCCTTCCATCGCCACGGTGTCACCGTTGTTGATGTGTTTGCTTACCGCAGCCTGGAGAGAGAGGAATTCAGCCATCGCAGTGTCTCCATCGTGTCGTTGTAGAAAGTTCGATATACGAACATAAGTTTAATATGCGAACATAATGGGTGATTAGTTTTGTGCCGTCAAGTACAAATTTTCACCAACTGGAAAAATGCACGGATGTTCGGAATGCGAACGAGTTGATACCATGCACAGACATTGATTGCCCAAGGCGATGAAGGAGCCGAAGTGGACGAACAGATTCTCAAGCCCGGAGATCGGGATTATGTGGGTGCGCTGGCCTCGGGGTTGGAGGTTTTGCAGGCGTTTGATGCTGAGCACTCGCGGATGACCTTGAGTGAGGTTGCGGCGAGAGCGAACATGGATCGCGCCAAGGCGCGTCGCTTTCTGCTCACTCTCCATGCGCTGGGGTTTGTGAAACGGGCCGGTCGCCAGTTTGAGCTGACTCCACGGGTCTTGCAGCTGGGTTATGCCTATCAGGCTTCAAATCAGTACAGGGCTGTCATTCAGCAGTATCTCGAAGACATCACCGCCGAGCTTGGCGAGTCCTCATCCCTGGCCGTGCTTGATGGCGATGATGTGGTATATGTGGTGCGATCAGCCGCACGCCATCGGCTGATGGCGATAACGCTCTCGGTGGGCACCCGTTTGCCTGCTGCCTATACTTCCATGGGACGCGTGTTGCTGGCACAGCTTCCGGAACCGGAGCTTTCAGCATTTCTGGATCGCGTCCGCCTCGAACAATTCACGGCATCCTCTGTTACCGACAAGAGTGCTTTGCGTGAAGCCATTGATAAGGCGAGGAATCAGGGTTACGCGATAGTGGATCAAGAGCTGGATCTTGGTCTGCGGTCTGTGGCGGTACCGGTATTCTCCGGAGGCGGGGAGCTGCTGGGGGCACTCAATATCAGTACCAATGCTGCCCGGGTAGATATGGAAACCCTGATAGATGTGTATTTGCCACGCTTGCGGGCTGCTGCAGAAAAAGTGCGTCGCAGCGCACGGTAAGCAAGTTAAGGATACCGACCCGTCAACCGGTTCTCCACCAGTTCATCGAGTATCGTGTTTGCCAGGCGCATCACTGCGTTGGGGTTCTCGCCCCGCCGGCGCGACGCGATGACCGGTGTGGTAATATTGTTGTCCTCCAGTGGCATGAACTCCACACCCTCCCGGTTCAGTTTGCGAACCTGTTCAGGCACCAGTGTAAAGCCCATGTCGGAAGCGACCAGAGAAAGAGCCGTCTGCAGATCGTTGACGTGCTGGCTGACATGAACCTTAAGTCCGCGCCTGTGAAACAACCCTTGTGTAATGTCCGCAAAGTTGGGGCCTGGCCCCGAGGGAAAGGCCACCATAGGCCAGGCTGACAGTTCTTTCATGGATGGCGGATGTCGGGTGAGAGGGTGCCCGGCTGGAATGGCAGCAATAATTGGCTCGTCAAACAAAAGTTCCTGCGCCACATCTGGGTCGTCAATGCTGACTCGTCCAAAGCCGATATCGATCTTTCCCGTTTTCAGCGCCTCAATCTGTTCTCGTGTTTTCAGTTCGTGCAGTACGATCTCCAGGTTTTTGTTTCTGCGTAACCGGCGCACCATTAGTGGTAGCTGGCCATAGAATACCGAAGGCACGAAGCCAATCGAGAACAGAGTCTTGCGGTGTTGCGCAATGCGACGGGTATCTTCTACTGTTGCAAACACCTTGTCGAGAATCTGCCGCGCCTGTTCCAGGAAATACTCACCCCCGGTCGTCAGCTCCAGTCCTCGCGGTTTGCGAATGAATAGTTCTACCCCTATTTCCTCTTCCAGCTGTTTGATAGCTCTTGTCAGCGGTGGTTGAGCAATGAATAGTTTTTCCGCCGCCCGTGTAAGGTTGCCTTGCTCTGCCACGGCAACGAAGTACCGCAAGTGTCGCAGCTCCATCCATACCTCCAGGGTATCGGTTATTACTTAATCAATATTGGTTCACATAACTGAAACTTCGTACTGTTCGAATCACAGGCATTTTTACTTGCGATTCGGAGAGCACATGTCCGCCACCATTCAGTCCATTGAAGCGATCCTGGTCGATATCCCGACCATCCGTCCTCATAAGCTGTCCATGACAACCATGGGCGTTCAGAGCATGGTGATCGTGCGGATGAAAGACTCCGATGGTCTTGAAGGCCTCGGCGAGGCGACCACGATCGGCGGTCTGGCCTACGGCCCGGAAAGCCCCGAAAGCGTAAAGCTTACCATTGATACCTATTTCAAACCGCAACTGATTGGCCAGCCCGCGAGCAACCTCAATACCCTGAGGGTAATGCTAAACAGATTAACTCGCGGTAACAACCTGGCCAAGTCCGCCATTGAAACCGCGCTGCTGGATCTGCAGGGCAAGCGTCTGAACCGTCCGGTATCGGATCTGCTCGGCGGTGCCATTCACCTGCACATCCCGGTGCTCTGGACCCTCGCCAGTGGTGATACCGCAAAGGACATTGAAGAAGCCCTCGGCCTGATCGAAACCCGTCGTCACTGCGACTTCAAACTCAAGATCGGTTCCCGCTCGGTGATGGACGATGTTCGCCACGTCGCTGCAATCAAAGAAGCGGTGGGTGAGAGCGCCAGTGTCCGTGTGGACGTCAACCAGGCCTGGGATGAAGCCACCGCTGCCAAGAGTATGGCGGAGTTGCAGGCCGCCGGTATCGATCTGGTTGAGCAGCCGACTCCGATGAAGGACCACGCCGCACTGGTGCGGCTGTCCGAGAAATTCCATCTGCCGATCCTTGCCGACGAGGCCGTGGCGGATGCCAAGGATATGTACAACCTGGCCGCTGCAGGTTTCGCCGGTGCGGTCGCCATGAAAATCGCCAAGGCCGGTGGCCCGGCCCGCGCCCTGGAGCAGGCCGCTGTCGCTCAGGCTGCCGGAATCGGTTTGTACGGCGGCACCCTGTTGGAAGGCACTATCGGTACCGTCGCTTCCCTGCACGCCTGGTCCACGCTCGAGAACCTGCACTGGGGCACCGAGATGTTCGGTCCGCTGTTGATGAAGGACGACATCGTGGTCAAGCCGCTGAACTTCCATGACAACGGCGTGGCGCTGCCGGAAGGACCGGGGCTGGGTGTCGAGATTGATGAAGACAAGCTGGCCGAGTACCGCAGAAAGGCATAAGGCGACGGCCCCGAGAACGCCACAAAGATCAGTAAACGGAGGAAAGCACATGCTGTTCAAAGTCGAGATGAAGGTGAATATCCCCCACGACATGCCTGCGGAAGTGGCCGCAGACATCAAGGCCCGGGAGAAAGCCTACGCCCAGGATCTGCAGAAGCAGGGCAAGTGGCGCCACCTCTGGCGGGTGGCCGGCAGCTACGCCAACGTCAGCATCTTTGATGTGGAAGACAACGCCGAGCTGCAGGATCTTATCAGCAATCTGCCGCTGTTCCCCTACATGAATATTACAGTCGCGCCCCTGTGCCGGCACCCGTCGTCGATCCACGACGATGATCGTTAAAACCGTACACCGTTGCCAACTGATGTGAGCAACAACAACAAGACCACGAGGAGACCAACAATGACTGTTAAAACCATGCAAACTGCGGAAGTGAAGGATCTGCTGGAGAAAGTTGCCGGCTTCAACAAGGAAGGTGGAAATGAACGGGTGAAGAAGATAGTTCACCGTTTGATGCACGATATCTTTCAGATAGTGGAAGACTTTGACGTGACCCCAGACGAATTCTGGCAGGCCGTGTATTACGTAAACGAGCTTGGTCAGAACGGTGAGGCGGCGCTGCTGGCACCGGGGTTGGGTATGGATAAGTATCTGGACATCCGTCTTGATGCCGAAGACGAGCAGGCCGGCCTGGCCGGTGGAACTCCGCGTACCATTGAAGGTCCTCTTTACGTTGCGGGTGCTCCGAAAACTGAGGCTTTCGCCCGTATGGATGACGGTTCGGATGAGAACGCTGAAATCATGATTCTGACCGGTCAGGTTACGGATGAGGATGGGCAGCCACTCGCTAACGCCGTCGTTGATGTCTGGCACGCCGATACCAAAGGTGCCTATTCCTACTTCGACCAATCTCAGAGCGAGTACAACCTGCGTCGTCGAATCGTTACCGATGAAAATGGCCGTTATACTGCCCGTTCCATTATTCCCTCTGGCTACGGCTGCCCGCCGGAAGGTTCCACCCAGCAGCTTCTCAATCTTCTTGGTCGTCACGGCAACCGTCCGGCGCACATTCACTTCTTCGTCTCAAAGCCCGGTTATAAGCACCTCACTACCCAGATCAATCTCGCGGGCGACGAGTACACCTATGACGATTTCGCCTTTGCCACTCGTGAAGAGCTGGTGGTGGATGCAAACCGTGTAGAGGATTCGGCGAAATCTGAGGCGTTCGGTTTGAACAAGCCGTTTACCGAAGTGGAGTTCAACGTTCAATTGGTCTCCACCGACAAGCCTGAACTCCAGACCCGTCACGAGCGCAAGCGTGCGCTGGAGGGTGAAGTGGCCTGAGCAGGCCCTTTTACCAATACCTAAGGTTCATCGTTTTTGTGATTGACCACCCCGGCAACGGGGTGGCTTGGAAGAGTCGCGCCTGAAAACAGGCATCACAAGAACAACAGGAGTGAAACGACATGACTAACAAACTTGAGCAACTGGCATCCAAAGTCCGCAACGCAGTTGTTGCTGACCCTGAAACCGGGCGCTATCAGTGTGACCGCGGCATCTTTACCGATCGTGAACTGTTTGATCTGGAGATGAAGTACATCTTTGAGGGGAATTGGGTTTATCTGGCCCATGAAAGCCAGATTCCGAACCCTGGCGATTACTTCACCGTTACTGTAGGCCGGCAGCCCGTAATCATCACTCGAACCAAAGATGGCGAGCTGAAAGCGATCCTGAATACCTGTTCCCACCGTGGGGCCACCTTGTGTCGCAAGAAGCGTGGTAACAAGACCTCCTTCACCTGTCCGTTCCATGGTTGGACCTTCCGTAACGATGGCCAGCTGCTTAAGGCGAAGGATCAGAAGAAGGGCGGCTATCCCGACCAGTTTAACGTTGACGGCTCCCACAATCTGAAGGAAATGCCAAAGTTTGGTAATTACCGCGGATTTTTGTTTGGCAGCCTGAGCGCCGATGTCCTGCCTCTGGAAGAGCATCTTGGGGAAACAACCAAGATCATCGACAACATTGTTGATCAGTCGGAAGACGGTCTGGAGATTCTGCGTGGCAGCTCGACCTATACCTATGAAGGCAACTGGAAGCTGACTGCGGAAAATGGCGCCGACGGCTATCACGTCAGCACGGTTCACTGGAACTATCTCTCTACCATGGGCCAGCGCAACTATGAAAAAGGCGGAACTGAAGCTGTAGACGCCAAGAGTTGGTCGGCGGAGGGCGGATTCTACTCCTTCGAGCATGGTCACATAATGCTGTGGACCCGCCTGTTGAACCCAGAAGTACGACCCATCTTCAGCCAGCTTGAGCGGCTCCAGAAAACCTTTGGTGAGGCAAGGGCTGACTCCATCGTTCGCACTACCAAGAACCTTTGCCTTTACCCGAATGTGTACCTTATGGATCAGTTCTCCACACAAATCCGAGTTACCCGCCCGATTGATGTGAACAAGACCGAAGTGACGATCTACGCGTTCGGACCCAAGAATGAGCCTGCCGAACTCCGGGCCAAACGGATCCGGCAGTACGAGGACTTCTTTAACGTGTCTGGCATGGGTACACCGGATGACCTTGAAGAATTCCGTGCTTGTCAAGATGGCTACGAAGCTCGTGATATGCGTTGGAACGACATGAGCCGAGGTGCCGCTCACTGGATCGACGGGCCGGATGAGCACGCCAACCAGATCGATATGAAACCTGTCATGAGTGGCGCGAAGCCGGAAGACGAAGGCTTGTACGTGAACCATCACAAGCACTGGCAGGACGAGATGATCCGCGCCATTGATGCCGAGCGTGCCCGTTTCATTCCCGTTACTTCAGAGGAGGCGTCCGCATGAGCCTGAGCTACCACGACATCGAGCAATTCATCCTCCGCGAGGCCCGTTACCTGGATGACCGTGACTGGGACCGCTGGCTGGAGTGTTACCACGAGGACGTCACCTACTGGATGCCCGCGTGGGATGACGACGATGAGCTGACCGAGGATCCGCAGACGGAGATCTCACTGATCTATTACCCGAACAAGGACGGTCTTGAGGATCGGGTATATCGACTCAAGACCGAACGCTCCGGTGCCAGCTCACTCCCTGAACCGCGGACCAACCACTTCATCAGTGGCCTGGAAATTCTGTCGCAGGATGAGAACGAAGTGCAGCTTCGGTTCAACTGGCTGACGAAGTCTTATCGGTACAAGAAAACCCAGGAGTACTACGGGACCTCTTTTTATACGCTGGATGTGAGCGGCGGTGAGCCCCTGATCCGGTTCAAGAAAATCGTTCTGACCAACGACTGCATCAATCAGGTAGTAGACGTTTACCACCTGTAATTGATGGGGAGAGCATCATCATGAGTTATAACATCGCACTCAACTTTGAAGACGGCGTAACCCGTTTTGTTTCCTGTAATGAAGGCGAAACAGTACTTGATGCCGCCTACCGTGCGCAGATCAACCTACCCATGGACTGTTCCGATGGCGTTTGTGGCACCTGCAAGGGTGCTTGCCACCAGGGTGAGTTCGACATGGGCGACGAGTATATTGACGAGGCGTTGTCCGACGAGGAAGCCGAACAGGGTATGGTCCTGACCTGCCAGATGGTGCCCTCCAGTGATTGCGTGGTGGAAGTCCCGGTGGCCTCCACCATGTGCAAGACTGGTAACGCCAAAGTGACCGGCACGGTGGCGGAGGTGAACCTGATTTCGCCCACCTCCATTGAGCTCAAGATCACTGCGGATGACGACATCGCGTTCCTGCCGGGACAGTATGTGAATATTCAGGTACCGGGAACGGAGCAGACGCGTGCCTATTCGTTCAGCTCCAAACCGGGCAGTCGGGACCTCAGTTTTCTGATTAGAAATGTACCGGGCGGGCTTATGAGCTCCTGGTTGGTAGGCAAGGCCCGCACTGGCGACAAGGTCACCCTGACCGGTCCGATGGGCAGCTTCTACCTGCGGCCGATCGAGCGCCCGGTACTGATGCTGGCTGGTGGCACTGGCCTGGCACCCTTCCTGGCCAAGCTCGAGCACATGAAGGCCAACGGTTGTGATCTGCCGACGCACCTAATCTATGGCGTGACCAATGATGAAGATCTGGTGTGCCTGGATATCCTGGATCGGTTTGCCGAGGAGCTGGACAACTTCAGCTACATCACCGTGGTGGCCGGCGAGGACAGCACTCATCCGCGCAAGGGGTATGTGACCCAGCATATGGATGACGCACCAGTGAATGACGGGGATGTGGATGTCTACCTGTGTGGGCCGCCTCCGATGGTGGACGCCGTGCTTGGCTACTTCCGCGAACAGGGTATCGAGCCGAACTCGTTCCACTACGAGAAGTTCACGCCGAGCGTTCCCGCCGCTGAGGAGAAGGTGGCATGACCCCGCGTTTCAGCAATAAGGCGATGGTCGTCACTGGCGCGGCACAGGGCATTGGCCGGCGGGCGGCTGAGCTGGCCGCCGCCGAAGGTGCCCGCCTGGTTCTGGTGGACATTGCTGACTACGTGCAGGGCGTTGCGGCTGAATTGCGCGACCAGGGCGTCGAAGCCCTGGCCGTGCAGGCCGACCTGGAAACCTGGGAAGGCGCGGAAATGGTGATGGCCAAAGCCCATGAGCAGTACGGCCGCATCGACATCCTGATCAACAACGTCGGCGGCACCATTTGGGCTCAGCCGTTCGAGCACTACCAGCCGGAACAGATCCAGAAGGAAATCCAGCGGTCACTGTTCCCGACCCTGTGGTGCTGCCGGGCGGTTCTGCCTTACATGTTGGAACAGAAGGGCGGTGCCATCGTGAACGTGTCATCTGTGGCTACCCGGGGCCTGATGCGAGTGCCCTATGGCGCTGCCAAGGGCGGGGTCAACGCCATGACCGTGAACATGGCCTTCGAGTATGCCGAACACGGCATTCGGGTGAACGCCACAGCGCCGGGTGGCACTGAAGCGCCGCCGCGGCTGACCCCGCGTAACAGCGAAGAGCAGGGTGAACAGGAGAAAGCCTGGTACCAAACCCTGATTGACCAGACCAATACCAGCAGTTTCATGCACCGCTACGGAACCCTGGATGAGCAAGCAGAACCGATCCTGTTCCTGGCCTCGGATGCGGCCAGCTATATGACTGGAACCATTCTGCCGGTGGCCGGCGGAGACTGCGGCTAGCGAAGAAACGTTTCATTGGAACTCTCGACAAAAACAACAGCACTCGGAGAAACAGACCAATGAGAAACATAGACGTCAACGACGTTATCGATAACGCAACATTCAACAAGTTTCACTGGAAGGTGCTCTTCTGGTGCACCCTGATCATAATTTTCGACGGATATGACCTGGTGATTTATGGCGTGGTATTGCCGTTGTTAATGGATCAGTGGAACCTGAACCCGTATGTCGCTGGCCTGCTGGGTAGCAGCGCCTTGTTCGGCATGATGTTTGGCGCCATGGGCTTCGGCATGCTTTCAGACAAGTGGGGCCGCAAGAAAGTCATCCTGATGTGTGTGGTCCTGTTCAGCCTGACCACCGTCATCAACGGCTTTGCCACCAACGCCTGGCAGTTCGGCATCCTCCGATTTATTGCCGGCCTTGGAATAGGCGGTGTGATGCCCAACGTGGTGTCGCTGATGAGCGAGTATTCGCCTGCCCGTAAACGCAGCACGCTCGTGGCGCTCATGTTCAGCGGCTACGCCGTGGGCGGCATGATGTCGGCAGGCCTGGGTATCTGGATCGTGCCCAATTTCGGCTGGGAGATCATGTTCTATCTTGCCATTGTGCCGATGTTGCTTCTGCCCCTGATGATCAAATACCTGCCTGAGTCGGTGGCATTCCTTATGGCGCAGAAACGTGAGGGAGAGGCGCGGGACGTTCTTTGCGAGGTGGCGCCGTTCAAAGCCATTAGCGAGCAGGACGTTCTCGTTGTTCCGCCGACCACAGAGAGCAAGGCGCCCGTGCTGGAATTGTTCCGGGGTGGTCGTGCCATGAGCACGCTGATGTTCTGGGTGGCTTTCTTCAACTGTCTGCTGATGGTTTACGCACTTGGTTCCTGGTTGCCGAAGCTAATGTCCGCTGCGGGGTACCCGCTGGATTCGAGTCTGATGTTCCTGATGGTGCTGAACATTGGAGCGATTGTTGGGGCCGTGGGTGGTGGCTGGTTGGCCGACCGTTTCTCGCTGCGCTCGGTTCTGGTGAGCTTTTTCATTCTGGGCTCAGGTTCGCTGATCACCCTGGGCTATGAAAACCCGATGTGGTTCCTGTACACCCTGATGGGCATTGCCGGCGCCACGACCATTGGCTCCCAGATTCTGCTGTACGCTTATGTGGCCCAATACTACCCAACCAGCATCCGGTCGACCGGGCTGGGCTGGGCTTCCGGGATAGGTCGTAACGGCGCCATTGTTGGGCCCATGTTGGGTGGCACTCTCTTGGCTTTGGCACTGCCTCACCAAGTGAACTTCCTGGCGTTGGCAATCCCGGGCGCCATTGCCACCGTCGCCATCGCGCTCGTGGGCCGGAGATTTGGTGAGAAGTCTGTGCAGTCGGAGCCGGAGACGGTACTTGCCCCGACGAATTAATTGTGGAGCGTTGATGCACCCCTGAGGGAGACTGTCAGTCGAACCCCTCGTTTGCCCCGGCGCGTGCGTGTCCGGGGCTTTTTTCCGTTCCCGAAGATCAGATGAGAAGGAATTGAGCATGCCGCAGCTTTTCCGAGACATGTCCTTATCCGCCGTCGCGGCCGGTTTCCTGGCGGTGTTGGTTTCGTACGCTGGACCTTTGGCCATTTTCTTTCAGGCCGGCGCGGCGGCGGATATATCAACCCAGATGATGACGTCTTGGGTATGGGCCATTTCAGTGGGCGCGGCGGTGTCCGGAATCCTGCTGTCGCTCTGGTTGAAGGCGCCCGTTGTAACCGCCTGGTCGGCCCCTGGCACGGCGCTTCTGGTCACACTGTTTCCGGAGCTTTCCCTGAATGAGGCAGTAGGTGCTTACATCACGGCTGCTGTTCTCATCTTTATCATTGGGGTCTCGGGCACGTTTGATGTGTTTGTACGAGCTATCCCAAAAGGCGTGGCGGCCGGGATGATGGCCGGGATTCTGTTTCAATTTGGGGTTGGGGCGTTTACGGCCATTGAGTCCACTCCGGCGCTCGCAATTGGCATGGTGCTGGCCTATGTAGTGTTTCGGCGTCTGGTGCCGAAATATACGCTGGTCCTGCTTTTGATTGTCGGGATCGTACTGGCGGTGGTGCTTGAAGATGCTTCATTGGCAGGTGTCCGGTTGAGCATGACAATCCCCCAATTCATCATGCCCGAATGGAATCTGGCTTCTACCCTGAGCCTCGCCATTCCTCTGGTGCTGGTCAGCCTGACAGGGCAGTTTCTGCCGGGTATGGCAATTCTGCAGGGTGCCGGGTACCGGGTGAAGGCCAAACCGGTGATCGCTATTTCCAGTCTGATATCACTTCCGATGGCCTTGTTCGGCGGGATAACAACGGTGGTTGCCGCCATTACCGCTGCGATCTGCACCGGCAAGGACGCCCATGAGGAACCCTCGAAACGATATGTCGCGGGTGTGTTCAATGGTGTGTTCTACCTGGTAGGTGGTCTGTTTGCCGGCACCATCGTCGCGCTTTTTACCTCTTTGCCTGCGGCTTTTGTGGCGGTTCTGGCGGGTCTCGCTCTGTTGGGAGCCATAGCAAATAACCTGTTCGCGGCGCTGGAAGATCCGAGTCACCGGGAGGCGTCACTGATTACCTTTATCGTCACCGCCTCTGGTTTATCGCTATTCGGGTTGTCGTCTGCCTTCTGGGGAGTGGTAATTGGTTACGGATGTTTTCAGGTTTTGAACACCCGGTCGGGAGAAGGTTGAGGGCTCATATGCAGGCGCCTTTATTCAAACCTGTCCCAATAGGGAGGGTCGCCAAAAAAGCCATCAATGAAGTCGATAAAGCTGCGAATCTTGCTCGCCAACAACTGCCGGTGGGCGTATACCGCATAGAGTGCCATCGGCTCCGGTTCGTGTTCGGGCAGGACGACACTCAACTTCCCCTCCCTAATTGCGTTCCCTGCGATAAACGTAGGTTGCAAGATGATCCCGGTGCCGGCAATGGCTGCCTCGACAAGCAAGTCGCCGTTGTTGCTGATCATTCCCCGGGTGTTTTCGAGGCCGTTGTCCTGAAGCCATTTCTGCAAGGAATGGCCTGGATCCAGGTTCATGTAACTGTAGCGCAGGTATTGATGACCCCTTAGGTCTTCCGGTTTGCGGGGGATCCCATATTGTTCGAGGTAGGCGGGAGATGCGCAGAGAACAAGCCGCACCGGAGCAAGCCGTTTGGCGATCAGTGAGGAGCTTTTCAGGCGGCCGATACGCAGCGCAATATCGAAGCCTTCTTCCACGATATCGACCTTTCGGTCATTCAATTGCAGATCAATGCCCACGGCGGGATGCGCTCTTTGGAATTCACTCAGTAGGGGCGCCATGTGGTGAATGGAAAACGAAACTGGGGCACTTATTCGTAACAGACCCTGGGCCTCGGTCTGCAAGTCGCTGAGCTGATTTTCCATGTCATCAATGTCGCTGAGCACCTGCTGGGCGCTCCGGTAATAATGGCGGCCGGCTTCGGTCAGGTGAATCTTGCGAGTGGTTCGGTTAAGCAATCGCACGCCCAGGTGTTTCTCAAGCTGGGATACGTATTTGCTGACCAGCTGCGGGGATGTGTCCAGCCGGTCAGCGGCGCGCGTGAAGGTGCCTTCATCGACCACCATTACGAAGGCGCGCATGGCCTCGATACGATCCATGGGGGTGTCCTTTTATGTAAGCTCTCTGATTATCAATGAATCGATGATAATAAAGCAATGACGGCCATCTTAGTTCTTTGGATCGGTGATAGTACAGTGAGCCCATCTCCTGAAGCAGAAGTTTCGGGATAAACCATCCTCAGAAAGATTCAAGGTGACGAATATGAACACTCAATTGACAAAGGCATTGTTCCACTCAAACGGCGGCTTTGCCGCACTGGTACTGAGGGTGCCGGTTGGCCTGGTGCTGGCTGCCCATGGCGCACAGAAACTCTTTGGCTGGTTTGGCGGCTATGGGCTGGAAGGCACTGGGCAGTGGCTGGCCAGCATTGGATTGGAGCCGGGATATCTGATGGCTTTGCTGGCAGGTGGTGCCGAGTTCTTTGGCGGTCTGGCACTGGTGCTTGGCCTGCTTACACGTCCCGCGGCCCTGGTTGCAGCCTTTACCATGTTGGTGGCCATCTTCTCTGTTCACATCGGCAACGGGCTGTTCATGTCCAATAATGGCTACGAGTATGCCCTAACGCTGTTTGTGGTCACCGTCGCTTTGGCGATTCAGGGCGCGGGCCGGTTTGCCGTGGATAACCTGTTTCATAAAGAGGGCTGAGCCATGTTGGTAAATGGGATCTGGAAGGAAAACTGGCAACCGGTGCAGGCGAAAGACGAGGAAGGCCGATTTATTCGCCAGACCTCGCCCTTTCGCGACTGGATCACGCCGGACGGACAGCCGGGCCCCACCGGGAAGGGCGGTTTCAAGGCCGAACGGGAACGTTATCACCTTTACGTAGCCTACATCTGCCCCTGGGCATCGCGAGCCTTGATGGCTCGCGAGCTCAAAGGACTAAAGGACGTGATCGGGGTGACCGTCGTCAACCCCCGGCTGACTGACCAGGGTTGGCAGTTCGGAGGCTACCCTGGTGCGCAGGAGGATGCCCTCAACGGTTCGCGATACATGCATGAGCTCTACACTCGGGCGGACCCAGATATTTCGGGCCGCGCCACGGTGCCAGTTCTGTGGGACAAACACACCGGTACCATCGTGAATAACGAGTCCGCGGATATTCTGCGCATGCTGAACACGGCCTTCTCTGGGATTGTGGATCAGGGGGCGAACCTTTACCCGCCGGGTTTGGCGGGCGAAATCGACAGACTTAACGGCTATCTCTATACCAATCTGAACAACGGCGTGTACCAGGCCGGGTTTGCCTCGAGCCAGGCCGCCTACGATGAGGCCTACAGCAAGGTGTTTGCTGCCCTGGATGAAATGGAGTCAAGGCTGGCGGATGGACGTCGCTACCTGTTTGGTGATCAGCTGACCGAAACCGATATCCGTCTGTTTGTGACCTTGGTGCGCTTTGATGCCGCCTATCATGGCCTGTTCAAGTGTAACCGCAATACCCTGAGCGCCATGCCGCGCCTGCACGATTACATGCACCGGATCTTGGCGCTTGATGGAATTGCCAATACCGTCAACCTTGATCATATCAAGGTCGGGTATTACTCCATCAAGGCACTGAACCCGAGTGGCATTGTCCCGGCGGGGCCGGGTGAACTCTGAGTAGAGGAACAAACGCCATGAACAAAGATACCGATGTGCTGTTTATTTCCCATGGTGGCGGGCCAATGCCGCTCCTGGGGGATTTGGGGCACCGAGAAATGGTGGACCGATTAACGGAGCTTGCCGCTACCCTGAGCAAACCCTCAGCGATACTGCTGGTCAGCGCTCACTGGGAGGAGGCGGTGCCGACAATCACCTCCGGCGCCAACCCTCCGCTTATCTACGATTACTATGGATTTCCAGCTGAGGCCTACAAGATCGAGTATCCCTGCCCGGGGGAGCCTGCGTTGGCGCAGCAGGTCTATCAGGCGCTGGGTCAGGCCGGCATCCCGGCGCGCCTTGACGACCAGCGGGGTTTTGATCACGGCTTGTTTGTGCCGCTCAAACTGATGTATCCGGCCGCGGATATTCCCTGCATTCAGCTCTCGCTGGTCAACAGTCTGGATGCCAGCGCTCACTTGGCTGTTGGCAAGGCACTGCAGGCACTCAACTACGGCAACCTGCTGGTGATTGGCTCCGGCTTCTCGTTCCATAACATGCGGGCCTTCTTCTTGGAGCAGACGCCGGACATACAGGCCCGCAATCAGGCTTTCGAAGACTGGCTGGAACGGGCCTGTGGCGATACTGCCCTTCAGGAGCCGGAGCGGGCCGAGCGTTTAGTTCATTGGGAGCGAGCGCCCCACGCCCGATTCTGTCATCCGCGGGAGGAGCATCTTCTACCATTACACGTGTGCTATGGGCTCGCCAACAAGCCCAGTGATGCACATATCGCAGTAAGGATTCTTGGCAAACAGTCGGGGATGTTCTACTGGCGGTGTTAACAAGGGCCACTCAGAGTGTGAAAGCCATCCGGGAGGTGAAAGCGTTTTTCAGCTCGATCAATCAGCGACTGAACGCACCACGTTGGGTTTGGGTATGGGTTTTTGCACCATAAGAGCTCACGGAATCTGGTGGGCAGGTTTCTCTCTGAGCAGGGTTGTGCACATTGCACAGACGTTGCCATCTCTCTTGGGTGTTTTTACTAAAGAGAGAAACGACTATGACCACACAAGTAACTCCTCAGGAACAGGACTATCCTCTGAGCCCGGTCCCCATGGACTAGCGTCGCAGTATCTGGTCCATGGGCCTGGTGCTGCTAGGCTTCATCTTCTTCACAGCGACCATATGGGCTGGGGGTAGCATTGGTGTTGCGTTTGACTTCCCCACCATGCTGCTGGTTCTGGCAGCCGGTAACCTGATGCTGGGAACCTACGCCGCTGATGGTGGTGTTGCGTGATGCCCCATCTGGTCAGGCGTCTGGGTAGCTCTCTCGAGTTCAGCTGCACGGCACGAGGCGTTTTACAGCGGATTTTCGTTATGATCTCCTCCCTCGTATATGGAGGGGTTCAGGAATTGCCTCTTCCAGAAGAATTTCTTTTCCAGCTCGGTCATTTTTGCTTCTTCACAAGCCTGATCCCAGTGAGCTCTGATCGTCTCTTGCAATGATTCAATGTTCTCATTGGCCTGAACCTCGGTGAGATTGAACTTGTGAGCTGCTTTCTTGCACAGAGCCAAGGTGCTTTGGTTATTGCCGTCAATGAGTGCCATAGCCTGGCTAGCAATGCCTGTTGATCGATTCTGCGGACAGATGTCGTATGCGGGTGTGAGCTCCAGGGCATTGCCATCATAGAATGCCGCGTGATTTCGAGCATGGTCGTCCGTATTGCCGCACAGTATGTTGAACACCATGCGACGATACAGTTCCTGGAGGGTTTGCGTTGGGTTGTGGAATTTCTGGCGAATCAAGTCCGTAAGCTCCTCGTAACTGGCATAGCGGGCGTACATTTCGTCCAACTGAAAAAGAGTCAGGGCAGAGAGCATGAGCTTTCGTTGAAACTGATCATCCTTGGGGAGAACCCGTCGACGTGCTTCAGCTGCTTGATCGCCTCCAGGTCGCCCTCTTTCAGACAGTCACCGAAGACAAGGGCACCGAAGACAAGGGCACCGCCTGAATCGGAGAGCGTTATTATCTTCGCGCCCAATTCGATCACCTTTTCCGCTGCATGCAGAGCAACATTGGCAGAACCGGTGATCATCACTGATCGCCCCTTCAGCCCCTGATCGTGGGCTTCCAACATATTCGCAAGAAAATAGACCATCCCATACCCCGCGGCCTCGACCCGCCCGCAACTACCGCCAAAATTGGAAGATTTATCGGTGAGCACCCCTTCCCAGCAGTTGGTCAGTTTCACATAGAGGCTGGCCACCAACAGCCCATGACGCATGGGCGCAGGTTTACGCTTGATAGGAAGAGCAAAATAATGTCTAATGCTTTTGAGAATCATTATCGTTTAATAAAAGTTGCCGCCAATGCTTGCGATTAACCGCACACGCCAATTGATCACCGATGGCTTTCCCGCCTTTGGACTACTGAACGCAGTTCCAACGCCATGGATGGTCGAGATGATCGGCCATGCCGGCTATGACTTTGTCATACTGGACACCGAGCACATGTCCACGAACCCGGAGTCCCTCGAACACATGATTCGCGCCGCCGAGTGTGCCTCCGTCACACCTCTGGTGCGAGTGCCAGGGGTTGATCGTGCTGCGATTACCCGGGCTCTGGACAGTGGTGCTCAGGGAGTTGTTGTTCCCCGTATCCGTAATGCCGAAGAGGCGCAAGAAGTTGTTCAGATGGCCCGCTATGCACCGGCCGGCCAGCGTGGCATTACCGGAGGTCGAACAACCGGTTTTGGAACCCTCCCACTGCAAGAGTACCTCCGCCTAGCAAACCGGGAAATCCTCATTGTGCTCATGATCGAGGATCAGGAAGGCATCGAAAATCGGGAAGCCATCCTGAATGTTTCCGGTGTCGACTGGGTTCTGCCGGGAGCGGTCGATCTGTCGCAATCACTGGGTTGCCCGGGCGACCCGTTCCATTCGTCTGTCAATCACGCCATCGCGGAACTGGCAGCGAGTTGCCGCGGGCGTCCGGTGGAATTTTGCGCTTTGCCCCGAAGCCCTGAGCAATTAACAGAATGGCGGGAGTGGGGAGCAAAAGCCTTTCTGTTGGGAGAAGACCGCAGTCTGCTCTTTAAATACCTCAAGTCTCACCTTGCGACCTGCCGTGCCGAGTCGAGCCCGCCGTCTCCCTGAGGCAACCATTCTTCTTCAAGTCTGACAAGAGTTTTCCTATGCGCGATACCGTACTTTTTCTTGCTCATGTTCCAACGGAAGCCCTGAATCGGGGATTCCTGCCTGCTGCCCAGTCGATGGGGCTGAAAGTGATCCTGCTGACAGACCAGGCGGCGACTCATCACCACTATTTCAGTCAACCGGACCTTCCCGCCTATCCGGAACAGATTCTCCAGTGTGATGTATTCAATCCGCTGTCTGTTCTCGATCTTCTCTCAGAACTCCCGGCCCCCGTGGGCGTGTTTTCCAACAGCGATCACCTGCAGACGGTGACCGCTCTGGCCGCAGCCTACCTGAATCTGCCGGGCAAAGACTGGCAAACCTGTTACCGGGCAAAAAACAAGGCCGCCATGCGCCAGTACCTGAAAGCGCTCGATGATGGCGCATGCTGGTTCAGGGCTGTGAATGACCAGACATCCCTGGGGAAGGTGATCGACGACGTTCCCTTCCCGTGTATTGCCAAGCCCCGGGAGGGGGTTGCCAGCCTCAACGTCAGGCGCCTGGACAACGCTGCGCAACTGCAATCGTTCTGTGATCAGTTCTGGCAGGAACAACCCGGGCAACCCTTGCTGCTGGAAGAGTTTCTGTCAGGTCCTGTTCACACTCTGGAGACCATTGGCGACGGGAACAGCCTGATTGCGCTCGGAGGATTTAAAGTGCGGCTTTCCGAGCCTCCCCATTTCGTCGAACTTGAAGCGGCGTGGGTGCCCTACCAGCCAGACAGTCCTCACCTACAGGAAATGTTCAGGCAGGTACGGCACTTCGGTGTGGGCCTTGGCGCCTGCCATTCCGAATTTGTGATAACCGACAATGGGCCAAGACTTATCGAGATCAATTACCGTACGGTGGGGGATGGCCGCGAATTCCTGCTTGACCGCATGACGAATCATGGGCTGTTCCATGCCATCGTTCAGGCCCATGTTGGCAACCCTCTTGAATTATCCCCTCCCACGCAGGCGGCGCAGATACGCTATCTCAGTGCTTCTATCAGTGGGCGGGTTCGCCGTTCAGCTCCTGAGCGCAGGGAGCCGTGCGGTGACGGCATTGCCGAGTTTGAGCCGTTGAGGGAAGTGGGTGATGACGTCCGGCTGACCCACTCAAACAAGGACTACCTGGGTGTGTTGCGGTTGTTCTCCAGCGATCCCTCGCGGGTGCAGGATACCTTGGCCAAATGGGCCACCGATCTTGAAGCTGAATGGGAGATCGGCTGATGAGCAGGAACACCACTCGATCTTTCACAGGCCCGGGCAGTATTTAACCCGAAGACTGGTCGATGCCCTGATCCGCGAAGACGTGGCCGGCTGCCAGAGTGATTCTCAGGTAGTTGGGATGGACAGCGTGCCCGGGTCCCCGGGAACACCGGCGACCTGGTTACGGTGGACGCTGGCGCAAGGCATCCTGTGGTTGCCGGTCAAACCTGCAAACTTCATGCAGCGTTGGCGGTGGAGTGGCGACGCACTCATCTGGCAGCCCGCAGACCAGGCCGGAAGTGTGTCGGAAGTGAATCACTACGAACAGGTTCTGGCCTGCCTCACCGCGGACGAGCACGATGAGTCTGGGGAGCAGTTGGAGGTCTATGCCGATGAGTGCAGAACGGCGGAGGCACACGACACCCTCTGCCGGGCGGAGCGGTCCAGGTGGTTTGACGAAATCCGCCATCAGGGGCAAAGCTGGAAGGATTTTCCCCGCCTGACCCAACGCATGCTCCACTTTGATCGTCTCGCGGCCTTCCTCGATCATCCGTTTTACCCCAGCGCCCGCGCCAAGAGTGGTTTTGATGAGGCGGCACTGGTGGCGTACGCGCCTGAATTTGCCCCGCGTTTCCGGTTACGGTGGCTTGCCGTCCCCGCCTCGGAAGTCACTTCGATGGGGGAGCTCCCAGGTTGTTGGCCGGATTTCGGCGAGGTAGGGCTGGATAACCGGCTTGCTGACAGCTACCACTTGTTGCCGGTGCACCCTCATCTCTGGGATACCGCGCTGAGTGATTATCTGTCGACCACAGACATCGGTGCCAGGGTCATCCGTGCGCCAGCGCCTGCGCTTTGGGTTCAGCCAACACTGTCGGTACGAACCCTCCAAATTGAGGCCGCGCCGGAGGTCCACGTGAAAGTCCCTTTGACCATTCGCACACTGGGCAACCGGAACATTCGAACGGTCAAACCGAGCACGCTTTATGATGGTCATACGGTTCAGCAAATCCTGCAGGAGATAGCCGGCAAGGACCCAGTCCTTAAAGGGGCCTTTGCCGTAACCGACGAATCCTCAGGCTTGCACGTTGGCGATCTGCCCTGGCTGGGGTGCATGGTACGCCGGTTTTACGGGTTTTCTGACCAGCAGCAGATTGTGCCCGTTGCCTCCCTGTTAGCCGACAACCCTGACGGTCGCTACGTTGCCCAGATGATGGCGGACGAGTTCAATAGTGGCGACCTGACGGAGTGGGTGCGCCAGTACGTTGCCTTGACGTTGACGGTGCACCTGCGACTGTGGCTTGTCTACGGCATTGCACTGGAATCCAACCAGCAGAACTCTATGGTGCTGCTCACACTGGGGCGGCCACCGCAGCTGCTTTTCAAGGACAACGACGCCCCCAGGCTGTGGCCGGACAGGCTGTGCGGCCAGATGCCGTCGATGGAGTCAAACGTGGCGCAACTCCGGGATCAACGCATCCTGGTCAATAATGAAACACCCCTGGCGCAGATGTTTACCACCATCACCCTGCAACTGAACCTGGCGGTTATCCTTGAGGGCCTGGCCGCACGGGGGCTCGGATCAAGGGCCCACTGGTATAAGGTGCTTCGTGAGGAGATGATCAGCGTCCTCGATCAGCTTGACGAAGAGGGCGTCAATACTCAGCCAGCGCGCAACGTGCTGCTGGAGGATCGCCTGCTTTATACCAAGTATCTTCTCAGAGCAGGCAGCCTGGAAAGCAAGTCCCGCACCGGCGCCGCTGACATCAATAAATTCTATGGCAAGCTGGCTCCAAACTTTCTTGGGCAGGAGTCATGAGTCAGTCTGTTCTGCCGGTGGTCCTGCTCAGCCACTTTACCGCGGCCTTGGTGGCGCTGGGGATGCCTCCGTTTTTTGGGCTGATCCTGACCGACACATTTGCGGTTGAACACACCTTTTGGGTGGGCTGGTTCTATATTATCCCGACGGTTTGCACAGCACTGGCGGCGCCGTTCTGGGGAAGAATAGCGGACCGTTACGGCCGCCGTTGGTCGCTGCTGCGGGCCCAGGTTGGTCTGGCCGTAGCCTTCGTAATCGCCGGATTGGCGCCGGGCGTGGTCACCTTTGCCATGGCGCTGATGGTTCAGGGCTTTCTGGGTGGAACCTTTGCCGCATCGAGCGCGTACCTTTCCACCGTCACTCGCGGTCAAAACCTGACCCAGTCACTGAACTGGATGCAGGGCTCGGCCAGGTCGGCCATGATACTGGCGCCCATCCTTTTCGGTTTTTTCATGACCTGGGTCCCAGCCCAGCGCCTGTACCTTTACATGGCCATTCTGCCTCTTCTGTCGGCACTGCTGGTTTGGAAGCTTGCCCCACCAGATCCGGTTTTGGGTGAGCCTGGTGGCCAGAAACATTCCCGTGAAAGGGTTTCGGTATCCGCCAGTTGGCTGCGGTTGAGATTGCTTTACTTCGGTTTCAATTTCGCACTGGTGGCCAGCTTTCCCTACTTTATTCCCTGGACCCAGGAACGAATGGGCAGTACCGCCGTTATGGCCGGAGTTCTCTACAGCCTGCCCCATGCCATCTACCTGATCATTCTGGTCAGCCCACTCCGACGAAGCGTGTTTTTCGGCAACCCGTGGACCTTGCCCGCGGGTCTGACACTGTTTGCACTGTCCTACGTTATTCAGGCGACGGCCGGAACAACGGCCGCCATTCTCGCCGGACGATTGGTCATGGGGCTTGGCATGACGACCTGCCTGTTTGCCCTCAACGCCGAAACTGCACGTCTCACACGAACGGAAAACGCTGGCCAAAGCTTTGGCGCCCTTGACAGCGCTGGTAAATGGGCCGGTGTCGCGGCCGGTGTTCTCGCAGGTGTCGCCGCGGGTATGAGCAACCAGACTGGGCCACTCTGGCTGGGCGCCGCGGTGACCCTTCTTGCCGTCATCCTGAGCGCCTACCGGCTCAATGCCCCCACCATCGACCATCATGAACGCCTGAAAGAGGAATAAAGCCATGCCCATGACAATTTCACATCATTACTTCAGGGATCAGCACTGCGACTATCAGGCAGACCAGGCCAGCATGGAGGCCCTGCTGAATTGTTATTGCCGGGATATTGCCGAGCCCTCCGGGGAGCTGTCGGTTCTGGGCGGCGAAAGGAACTGGTCCTGGCCACAGGGGCTCCGGGTTCGCCTGGCGTTGGAGCCTGCCATTGTGCTGCATATCGGCTTCCCTGATTCCGAAGATTCCCTGCTGGTTCTGGTTGCAGGAGACTCTCGAACGTGCAACTACCGCTACCTGTCTGCGCCATACTACAAGTCTGCGCTCAGGGGATGGCGGGTGCTGGGGCTCGAGGAACTGGGCCGGATACTGCTTCATAAAATGTCGCAGCGTTTCGAAGAGCCTTTCAACAGCGAGCTCTATCGGCAGATTCTTCTCAGCCGGAACGTCATGCGGAGCATTCTCGAATACACCCGCGTTCCCGCCGATTGGGGGCAGGGGCTGGAGGCTTTCCGCTGGTCTGAGCAATCCCTGAGTTTCGGGCACCGTTACCACCCGGCACCAAAATCCAGGGAAGGGTTCGACCCGGAGGATATCCTGCAATATTCCCCGGAAATGGGCGCGGGGTTTGCTCTCTATTATTTCGCGGTTCATCCGGACGATCTTCGCACCCGGGGTGACATTGCCGGGCCGGCCTTCGGGTCAGATGCGAACGTTGGGCTCGACCTGCCCGACGGATGGGTCACGGTGCCTGTGCACCCCTGGCAGGCACGCTACCTCATGCGCCTGCCCATCGTCTGCAGCGCTATCCGCTCAGGGCGAATCTTACCACTGGGGCAGGCCGGCCCACGGTTCTACCCAACGGCGTCGGTTCGAACGCTTTACCAACCAGGCAACCCTTATTTCCTGAAATTCTCAACCCATGTCCGGCTGACCAACTGCATTCGTAAAAATGCCGTCTATGAACTGGAAAGCGCCGTTGCCCTCTCCGCAGCCCTGAAGGCTCACCTTGCGCCTTCACTGGCGCGGTGGCGCGGATTCCGTCTACTGTACGAGCCAGCCTACCAGACCCTTGATTTCGCTGATCACTCCGAGCCTGATCGCCGGAGCATCGCGGAAGGTTTTGGCGTTATTCTACGGGACAACCTCGAACAGTATCTGGACGCAGGCGTAACACCCCTGCTGGCCGCCGCGCTGCTCAGCGACGACCGCTTCGGTCGCTGCCCGGCCACGGAGGCCGCCGGAACACTGGCTGCCGCCACCGGCGTCAACGAACAGGACGCCAGAATAGGATGGTTTGAACAGTACCTCGCCTTACTCATCCCACCGCTCTTTGAGTCACTGTTCCATCATGGTGTGGTTTTTGAACCACACCTTCAGAACGTGGTTGTGGGCATTCGGGAGGGGTATCCCGTCCAGGTGTTTGTTCGTGACCTGGAGGGAACAAAACTGGTGCCGGGCCGCTGGTCAGGAGGGCTACCTGCTACCCTTGATGAACAAACGCTGGCGTCCGTTCATTACAGCCAGGACAAGGCCTGGAAGCGGATCGCGTACTGTCTGTTGGTGAACCACCTGTTCCAGGCCGTGGCCTGCCTCTCCCGGGGTGATAACCACATCGAACTCCGGTTGTGGAACGCGCTTGCCAGTGAAGTGCGCGACTGGCTAGCAGTCACCGACGATCCCTGGGCTGCCGATGTGCTGGGCAGGCTGTTGGCCGGCGAGCCCATTCCGAACAAAAGTAACCTAATGACCCGCCTTTTCAAACGTCCGGATCGTGAATCACAGTACACTCACGTACCAAACCCGCTGGCGATGACGCGGCCTCGCGCCTTGGACGGCAAGGGAGGGCAGCCTGATGCCTGAAGTACCGGTTTCCGTTCAGCGAGCCATCAAAGAACTGAAAAGCCAGGACAGCGAACCGCTTTGCGCCTACGTGTATGACCTGCCTGAGCTCCGTCACCGGGCGCAGGGCATAGTCGAGTGTTTACCGCCCGGTTGTGAGATGTTCTATGCCGCCAAAGCGAATCCCGCCTTACCGGTGCTCGGCGCTTTGGCGCCCTTTTTACATGGCTTTGAAGTGGCATCTGGCGGTGAGCTGGACTGGGTGCGCCGTCATTTTCCAGACACGCCTGTGATTTTCGGTGGTCCCGGGAAGCTGGCATCCGATGTGGAAAAGGCCATTGATCAGAACGTTGAACTGATCCATGTTGAAAGCCTGCTGGAACTGCAGCGTCTGTGCGACATTGCCGGCCGCAGGCAGGCTCACCAGGACATTCTTTTGAGGATCAATCTCGAACTGGCAGACACACCCTCTACACGTCTTACCATGGGCGGTGTGCCTACTCAATTTGGCATGGAAGAAGCCTGTATACCAGACGCACTTGCGCTGCTCGGGCGGCAGGACAGGGTCAGGCTGCGCGGCTTTCACTTTCATCTGATGTCGCATCAACTGGATGAGAAACGCCACCTCGGGTTAATAAAACACTATCTGGAAACCGTCCGTGCGTGGGAAGCCAGTTACGACCTGACCATTACCGAGATAAATGTCGGGGGCGGAATCGGGATAAATTACACCCGGCCCGACCAGCAGTTTGACTGGTCGGGGTTTTGTTCTGGCCTGGATGAATTGCTTCAGGTTTATTCGGATCGCGCCTGGAAAATCCGGTTTGAGTGTGGACGTTTCATAACCGCCCCCTGTGGTTTTTATGTTGGCGAAGTCCTGGACGTTAAACGATGCGGCGAGGAATGGTTTGCCATCTGCAGGGGCGGCACCCACCACTTCCGGACTCCGGCGGCCCAGGCCCACGATCATCCGTTTGACATTTTGCCCTCCCACGACAGGGAGGCTGCCGCCCCAGTCGTCGCCAATCATTCCGTCACCCTGGTCGGCCAGCTATGTACTCCCAAGGATGTGTTCGCCCGCCGGGTTGATGTCGAGTCGCTCGGGGTTGGCGATCTGGTGGTTTTCCGTTACGCCGGCGCCTACGCCTGGAATATTTCCCATCAGGCGTTTCTGATGCATCCCCACCCAAAAGCACATTTCATTGAGTAGTCCGGGAAGCTGAACTTCAGGTAGGAATACTCCAATTTAATTGAAATGCGAATCATTATCAGTATAATGCGCAGTCAAATTTAATAACACGTGCTGGAGAATCCAATGTCGAAGTCCGAAGTTTCAACGCCACTGCGCCGCCACCGACTGTCCGTTGCCATATCGATGCTCCCCGTGTCGCTTCTGGCTATTGGCACGGGATCTGCGCTGGCACAGGAGCAGGCTGATACGCCCGCCCAACTACCCGGAATCAATGTTACCGCCGACTGGCTGGGGCCACCGACAGAAGAATCCGAAAAAACCTACACGGGTGCCCGCACCGTGGTCGAGAAAGAAGAACTCCAGGATACCGGAGCGCTGAATCTGGAAGACGCTCTCCGCCCGGTACCCGGTGTCACGGTGCTGGACGAAACGGGTACGGGCATCCTGCCCAACATTGGCGTGCGCGGCCTGAACCCGCTGCGCAGTGAACGACTCCAGATTCTGCTGGACGGTTACCCGATTGCCATCGGCCCTTACAGCAACGTTGGCGTGTCGCTGTTCCCGGTTACCCTTCCGAGCCTGGAAGCCGTGGATATTGTCCGGGGCGGCGCCTCCGTTCATTACGGCCCCAACAACGTGGGCGGCGTGGTGAATTTCGTCACCAAACCGATTCCGGCGGAAACTTCCCAGACTCTTCGTGAGCGGGTGACCATCGCGGAAGAGACCGGCAACGTCTTTACCGATACCTATTACCGTGTCGGCGGCCGGGCGACCGACAAGCTTGACCTTCAGTTCCAGGCCAACGTCCAGCGCGGTGACGGCTTTCGCGACCACTCCGACACCGAAGTGGATAACCTGATCCTGGATGCCCGCTACTACCTGAACGACCAGCATGAACTGGCCTCGCAGCTTCAGTACTACCGTGTCGATGCCGAACTTCCCGGCGCCCTGACCCCGCAAGCCTATGAGCAGGACCGTACCCAGAGCCAGCGACCTTACGATGGCTATGAAGCGGATATGAGCCGCGCCACCTTTACCTGGACCTACACGCCGGCCGACAACGTGGAATTCCAGTGGCGCAACTTTGTGCACGATGCCGACCGCACCTTCTTCTTCGGCCAGAACCTCAGCGGCACCGGCCACTGGGCGGACCCGGGGCTGGATTCGACCCACGTTGCGGATTCACCACGGTTGTTCACGGTATTGGGCACGGAGCCACGGCTTGCTATTCGCCATGGCCGCCACGACATTACCCTGGGTGCACGATTTGTCAGCGAGGATGTGGAGTTCGACGTTAATCGCCTGGAGTTTTCCTCCGGTAACCGTTCCGTGGCGCGCGACTGGCACCTGGACACCCGGGCCATGGCGTTTTACGTCAGTGATACCATGTCCTTCCTGGATGACCGCCTGACGGTGACGCCGGGCCTGCGTTATGAAAATGTCGACATGGACTTCCGTGACAACCTTACGGGCAACACTGAGGAAAACAATGCTGATGAGCTGTTGCCTGGCCTGACCGTAGGCTATCAGGCGTCTGACGATCTGTTTGTCTTTGCCAACAGCCAGCGTTCCCTGGTGCCGGTCCAGATTGCCCAGACCACTCGTGAGGGTGCCGTTGCCAATGAAACCTCGTGGAACCACGAGCTGGGCGCCCGCCTGCAAGTCACACCCGACCTGCTGTCTTCAGCAACCCTGTTCCGCATCGATTACGAGGATCAGATTCAGTTTAACCGTTCGGCCAGTCGTTTCGAAAACCTCGGAGAAACCCGTCACCAGGGTGTCGAGCTGACAAACCGCTGGAATCTCAACAGCCAGTGGGAGCTGGGCCTTGGCTATACCTTCCTCGATACCGAACAGTTGACCGGCGACAACGAGGGCAACGAGTTACCCAATGCTCCCACCCATAAAGTCAGCGCCGATGCGGTGTACAGCTACCAGACCTGGGATGCCAGCCTGAACTGGGTGTATGTCAGCTCAAGCTATAGCGATGCAGACAACACGGAAGAAGAAACCAGCAATGGCAGCGCCGGTGAGTTGCCGGACTACCATCTGGTCACCACCAGAGTCGGTCGCGATTTCGCCATTGGTGGTGATCGTGTGCTGAACCTTGGCCTGGCCGTCAACAACCTGCTGGATGAGGATTACTACTTCCGGGGCGTGGACGTCAGCCCGGTCGGCCGTGTGCCCCAGCCGGGCCGGAGCTTTATCCTTGAGGCGCAGCTCGACTTCTGATGGCCTGCTTACGGAACCGGATCGTAACGATCCTGCTCGTTGTTTTGCTGTCGCCTGCGTCAGGATGGGCGCAGGATGGGACTATCCGGTTGACGGATGACCGCGGG
Organism: Marinobacter sp. SS8-8; assembly: GCF_030540945.1. Lineage (NCBI taxonomy): Bacteria > Pseudomonadati > Pseudomonadota > Gammaproteobacteria > Pseudomonadales > Marinobacteraceae > Marinobacter > Marinobacter sp. SS8-8. The sequence continues at coordinate 47,128 of NZ_JASSVN010000021.1, forward strand.
GAAACCCTGCGGTTGTCCGCACCGGCAACCCGGCCTGCGGCGATCTCGACCTTCGGGGCCGATGTCGCACTGGCGCTCGGTACTGTGCCGGTTGCGGTCACCGACTATGGACTCCAGGGGGTACCCGAGTACCTGGCGTCGCAGTTAAGCGGTGTTCGCGGCCTCGGGCCGAGACACCAGCCCAACCTGGAGGTGCTGTCGTCGGTCCAGCCGGATCTCGTGATCGCCATTCGCCGCTATACCGAGAAAGACGGTGACCAGATCGAAGCCATTGCCCCGCTTCTCGCGCTGGACCTGATCACAATTCAGGACAGTCTGAGGGCAGTGGAATTGGCCGGTCAGGCACTGGGCAAACCCGCAAAAGCCACAGAAATCAACTCTCGGTTTCTGGAGCGCGTTCAATCGCTCGCGGAGCGCAACAAGGGGAAGCCCACGGAGACCGTGGCGCTGCTGACCAGCGGTAGTGAAACTCCTTTCGTCTATTACGACCATTTTCTGCCGACGGCGCTGCTGGAGCGTCTGGGTTTCGACAATGTTGGTGGCCAGACGCCGAATCCCGACAGTGGCATCCCACTGGGTTACTGGATCAGTCTTGAAGCCTTGCTGGAACTTAACCCGGATACCATTCTGCTGTTGCCCACCAGCCGTCAGCGCGCGTTCACGATGAACCCCATTTGGCCTTATCTCAAGGCCGTGCGGACTGACCAGGTCTACGAAGTGCCGCACTACTGGAAAGAGGGTGCCGGTCCGATTGCCCGGGAACGTATCCTGGACGATATCCAGCGACTGTTGCTGACGTCGGAAGCCGAAAAATGACGGGTGACGATTCAACCACACGTCCCATGGGCCTTTATGGAACAACGGTACTTCTCCTCGTGCTGTTGTTCTTCATTGGCCTGATGGCGGGCTCACGATGGGTGTCGCCGACCTTGTTGTTGTCAGCTATCGACGGCAGCAGCGACTTGCTGACGCGCATCACCGTGCTGGAGCTGCGGTTGCCGCGCAACCTGCTCGGAATTCTCGGTGGTGCCGCTCTCGGGGTTGCGGGTGCTGTCATGCAGGGCGTTACCCGGAATTCACTGGCATCCCCCGGCCTGACCGGCGTGATCGCCTCCGCTGCCCTGGCGGTCGTGTCGCTTCGAACCCTGAGTTCACCGGGCGCCATGTGGCTGCCGTTGATGGCCCTTGGCGGCGGCCTGCTGGGTGGAGCCCTGACGTTCTCCATCGCTGGCCGCCATCAGCTTCAGCCCGAACGGGTAGTACTGGCCGGCATCGCTGTCACGTCACTGGCTACGGCACTGACCACGGGCCTTCTGTTGGTTTCCGGTGCGGAAGCGGCAGAGCTCTACTATTGGCTGGCGGGTAGCCTGATGGGGCGGGGCTGGCTTCAACTCCAGATGGTGCTGCCCTGGCTGCTGCTTCCGCTCGGTGCCCTGTTTGTGATGCAGAGGCCCTTCCGTTTGCTGCAACTTGATGATGATCTGGCGCTGGCCATGGGGCTGGCCGTCGGTCGCTGGCGTCTGATTTTTCTGCTGCTGGCTTTACTGCTGGCTGCTGCACTGGTCGCTTTCACCGGCCCGATCATGTTTATTGGACTGGTGGCGCCGCACATTGCCAGGCGGCTGGCCGGCAACCAGATCCAGCATTGGTTGCCTTTGAGCGCTCTGTTTGGAGGGATGTTGTTGCTGGCGGCGGATATCCTGGCTCGGCAACTGGCCTTTCCCCAGGAGCTACCCGTCGGTATGCTGACGGCCCTTATTGGGGCCCCCTGGCTGATCTATCTGCTCAATTCGCGAACCTCACCCCGGAGTGCATAAGGTGACCCATCCGGCTACGACAACTCCTCGGGCAGGCCGCCGCGGCATTCGGATTCCAGGCACTGGCTCTGTTGCCCGGCTGCTTCTGGCTGGTGGGCTCAGTCTGGTTGTTGTCGTCGTCGCGGGCGTCCAACTCGGAGCGGTGGACCTGACATGGTCCCAGGTGTGGTCCGGGTTGACCGGCGACAGTTCGCAACACGTAGAGCGGGTGGTCTTCGAATTACGGTTGCCCCGCACGCTGACCGGTGCCCTGATTGGTATTCACTTTGCCCTGTCAGGGTGGCTGTTACAGTTGCTCAGCCGCAACCCGCTGGCAGAAGCGGGCATTCTCGGCATTTCCGCCGGCGCCAGTCTTGTAGCCGTCATCGCTTTCATCATTGGCGATTGGCTGGTTTCCAGCGAGAACCCCTACAGCAATACCTCGTTTGCCCTTCAGTATTTACCACTCTTTGCCTTGGCAGGCGGGCTGGTGACGGCGCTCGCGGTGTACTTCCTTGGCATGCGGCATGGCCAGCTGTCTCCGGTCAAGATGACCCTGACCGGCGCGGTCATTGCTGGCATGTTGCACGCACTGACCACCGGTGCCTTGGCATTCTGGGGCCACGCCCACACCGAGCTGGTTGCCCAGTGGCTCGCCGGCTCGCTGTATGGCGCCGCGTGGCAACACCTTCATACGCTGTTGCCCTGGACGCTCATCGGGCTGATCGGTGTGGTTCTGCTCATGCGCCCACTGAGCGTGATGCAACTCGACGACCAACACTCACGCACCCTGGGCCTCGGCCTGAACCGCTGGCGCGCCCTTGCACTGCTGATTGCCACCCTGCTGGCGGCCAGCGCCGTCGGGGTGGTGGGTCCCGTTGGCTTCATTGGCTTGCTGATCCCGCACATCAGCCGACGGCTGGCGGGGGCCAATCTTCCAGTCCAGTTGGTGTTGTGTGTACTATTGGGAGCGGTACTGGCGGTACTGGCGGATTTACTCGGCCGAACAGTGTTTACGCCCTACGAAGTGCCCGTGGGTGTGGTTTCCGCCGTCCTTGGTGTACCGTTCTTTCTTTATCTGTTATCGCGACAACCCTGAGGCCGGGATTCTCCATGTTACGAACCGAGCAGCTCTGTCTTGCCTATGGCTCCAAGCCGGTCGTGGACAACGTCTCGCTGTCCATTCCCGAGGGTGGGATTACCTGCCTGCTGGGCCCCAACGGTTCTGGTAAAAGTACCTTGCTGAAAAGCTTTGCGGGCCTGCTGCCGGCCCGGTCCGGTCAGGTCTACCTGGACGACCAGCCAGTTGACCAATGGCACCGGGGCAAACTGGCCCTCAGGCTCGCCATGCTGCCCCAGAAACCGATCGTTCCCGATGGCATTCGGGTTCAGGATCTGGTGGCGCTGGGTCGTTTCCCACACCGCAAATGGTGGCAACGCAACCTCACCACCGACGACAATGCAACCCTGGATGCCATGGCAATGACGGGGGTGTCGGATCTGGCGGAGCGGCCGGTAGAAGCGCTGTCCGGAGGGCAGCAGCAGCGGGTATGGATCGCCATGGCCCTGGCCCAGGAAACCGACATTCTGCTGCTGGACGAACCCACCACGTTTCTGGACTGGGGCTACCAGCTGGAAGTACTGGAACTGCTGTCCAAGCTGAACCGTGAGCACGGCTTAACTGTGGTGATGTCGCTCCACGATCTCAACCAGGCCGCACAATTTGCGGACCGGATTGCGGTTCTGGCGGACGGCCGGCTCGAAACCATCGGCAGCCCCGGAGAGGTTATTACCGAAACCCTGATCAACCGGGTATTTCGGGTGCATACCCGCGTTACCACTGGGCCGGCCGGTCGCCCGTTCTGTTCTGGGTTTGCAGAATCAGCACAAAGCCGACCCAGGCATAACCCTCAATGCACAGCTACCCCTTAATTCTGGACTGGTAGCCACCAGCCATGGACTTACCCCTCGCAGGATGACGCCCCCAACTCTCAAACAGCGCCTCTTCTGAGGGCTGTCATCGCCCGAGCTCAGGGTACGCTTTGCGACTAGGTTGGTCAGCAGAAAACAATCTTCTGAACCATACTTTAAGGCCCTTACCCTCCGAAGAGGGCCACATCATGACATTTCCTATCAGCAAAGCTCCCTGGAACAAGGGGGAAGCTCGTTGGCCAGAAGCTACCGCTCAAACTCGAACAAATATGCAGAAAAACAACGCCATCGACGAGCTATTGCCCCACAACTGGAAGCCGGCGATACCCGATACGGAGTAATGGTCAAATACGGTTTTAACGGAGAGCGTTATGCGTAGCTCGGAAAACTCTCAACTGTGGTCGCCTACAATGGAGCGAAATGGTGGTAGGCTTTAAGGAACTGATCGGTAGATCGTATGTCGTAGCTTCCCAACGTCACAGCTTGGTGCTTGAAAGCAAGATGTCCGCAAAGAACCGCCCCATCATCATTGTATTACTGTCACTGCTTTTGGTGATCAGCGGGCCGGCGTTTGCTTTGTCCAAAGTAGCAGCCGGCCAGGCGGAGTCTGCGATGGCGGATTGCGGCTCCATGATGATGGAGCCGGCCGAAAGCACTGTTTCCTCCTCAGACACAGCAACGGATTGCGTTTCTGCCCCTGAAGGGGCCTGTCAAACTGCCACTGGGCTGATCAAATGCGGCGTCAGTGTCAGCTTTGTCCTATTGCCGGGGAACTTCACAGGTTTTACCGATACTGGCTCCCAGCCGATTTTGGCCGCACAGGCGGCCCTCTATCAGGATCCCTTCCTGGCTTCCATTACACCCCCTCCAGAACATCACTCCTGAGTCTTAACCGGAGTTTTTGCCCATCGCGGCAAGCTCACTAACGTTAGTTCTTGCAACAAAGTCTCGTACTTCGGTTCATCCGTAACGGGGCTTTACATGGAGTGGATCAAATGCGTAATTCAAAACTAAATCTCGCCGTAACCGCAGCCGTTCTGGTCAGTAGCGTCGCCTTATTCTCTGCCTTTGCCCATGGCGACGGCGACGGCATGATGGCCGGTCATTCCGAGCATAATGGCATGATGTCTTCGCACGGCATGGAGGGTATGGGCGGCATGATGAACATGATGTCCGATATGTCCCCCGAAGACCGTAAAGCCATGACTGAGGCGTGCATGAAAATGATGCAGGCTCATGGTGACGACAGCATGCACGTTGGTACGAAAGACAAAGGTACCACCGCCAAATAGCCATTTGGGCACCATTTCTAACGGAAGCTCTGGCCCGGGGATCCACACCCCGGGCTTGACCTTGCTCAAAGACGATTCGTTTCGAGGATTTTTCATGAAGATTAAGAAGCTCGCTCTGTATTCGGGTGTAGCCGCTATCGTTGTCAGCGCAGGAGCCACCTCATTGGCCATCCAGGCCGACCAATCGGCTCAGACATCAGCTGCGTTAACCACCAGTAAAGAGATAGATCAAGCCATCACCATCTACAAGAGCCCCGATTGCGGTTGCTGCCAGTCCTGGGCCGAACACCTCGCGGCCAATGGCTTTGAGACCCGCATCGTTGAAACCGCCAACCTTAATGCCATCAAGCAGCAGCACGAGGTGCCGCGCGATATGGCATCCTGCCACACCGCACTGATTGGTGACCTCGTGATTGAGGGACATGTGCCGGCCAATGACATCCTGGCCTACCTTGAGGATCCGCAGTTCAACACGGTTGGCTTGTCCGTGCCCGGAATGCCCCATGGTGCCCCCGGCATGGAAACGGGCCGGAAGGACGATTATCAGGTCATCGCCTTCAACACCAACGGCCAACAACGTGTTTTCCGTGAACACAAGGATTACTGAGGTCAGCCCCATGAAAGCGTTGGTTTACCGCATGAATTCTGCCGTCTCCGGGCTTTTCCTGTTGGCGTTGGTTGCCGTCATGCCGGGCCTGGTTCAAGCCGAGTCTGTGAATGATGCCCAAGCAGTGAAAGCGCTGGCGGCTGACTCCTCCGGCGCCCTGCTGGTGCTTCGGGATAGCGGCCTGCTTGTTCTTGATGGTAAGACTGCCGCCGACATTCCGCTGCCACCGTCCGATTCCGGCGCTCAACCCCATTCCATGGCAAAGGGCGCGGACGAAAGCCCGTACCTGGCAGGGCCTGGCCTTGGCATCTGGCGCTATGACAACGCCAGCGAGCGCTGGCAATCCCTCAATGACACCCTGCCGGATTTCGGAATAACCGCCATTGCCGCCCACGCCACCCAATCGGAAACGCTCTACGCCTATCTTGGTGACGGTGGCATGTTCCGATCCAGGGACGGCGGTGCCGAATGGGTGAAGGTAGACAGTGGCCCCCGGGAGCCGGTGCAGGCGTTTCTGCACTCAGATATGCCGGGCAGCATGGAAAGTGGCTGGCTGTTCGCTGGCACCACCCGTGGTGTTGCGCGCTCCATGGACTGTTTCTGCTTCTGGGGCGATGCCGGCGAATTGCGAGGAACTGTTTCCGCCATTTATTACGATCCTTCGGCCCCGGAAAACGTCTACGCCGTGATCGAGGGGCAACTTCACCACAGTTCTGACGGTGGCGAAACCTGGGCTGGCCTTGATACACCCCAGGCGGTGACCGCTCTGACGTTCTCATCCACGGAAGGGCTCGTCGTGGGCACTCAAAACGGAGATCTGCTGTCGCGGAACGTCTCTGGCGAATGGGTGCCTCTTAATGAATAGGTGCTTTTTCCCGGCGGTCCTTGTCCTTGCCCCGGTCCTAGCGATGGCTAAGGGTGGTTCAACAACCAGTGAAAGAATACCGGTCGAAATGACTGAGGGCCGCCGGATCTATGAGCAATACTGCGCCGCCTGCCATGGATGGCAGGGCGAAGGTGCTGCTGACTGGAACAAACCGGATGAGAAAGGCGAAATGCCCTCGCCACCGCACGATGAGTCAGGCCATACTTGGCGTCACAGCGATGCCATGTTGTTCAGGATGATCGCGGAGGGGTGGCGACACCCCTTCAACAAGGCGGACCGGATGACAATGCCAGCGTTCAGGGACATTCTCATCGACCAGGAAATTCAATCGGTGATCGAGTACCTGAAAACGTTATGGACCGAGGACCAGCGTCGCTACCAACAGAACGAAAGTCAGAATTCTAATCAGGCTCAAAGCCCTTCCTAATTTCCCAAGGATGACAGACAACACTCACTTTAGGTCTCGGGTAACTCAAAGATGTCATTGAAACAGCATTTCAAGAGGTGGTCATGGTTATTTGGTATCGCCAGTTTCAGCGCGGTAGCTGCGACAATCTTCGTATCGCCGAAGTACTTTAAGCCTGATCTGGATATCGGTATCACTTATTACGCCGCGGAAGGATGCGCACCTTTTGAAGGTCAGTGTATCGGGCAAAAAGGCGATAAAACCATCACAGTGGAGCTGGGTAACGAAGCCATCGTATCGATGACAGAAATCCCCATTCGCGTGCGTCTCGATAACATGACGGCCGACTCCCTGATCGTTGATTTTGAAGGGCTTGAAATGTACATGGGCGTGGTTCGCACCCAGCTGGTAGCAAATGCCCAGGGTGTTTACCAGGGAACTATTACCCTGCCGGAGTGTGGTACTGGCAAGATGCTATGGCGGGCACGGGCCATCATAAACAACGGCCCGTCCAGGGAAGGCATCAAATTCGATTTCCGGGCAATTTGACAGACTTACAAAACTTGGAGGCTAAATGCCTGATCTTGCAACTTGGGGAATTGCCGCTGCGTTTGCCGGTGGTCTCGTGTCGTTTTTCTCACCCTGCACGTTACCTCTGGTTCCCGGCTACCTGTCGGTTGTTACCGGAGGTGCTCTGACCGAGGCTTCGAATCGGTTGAAGGCTCTTTGGCTAAGCCTGTGTTTTGTGATGGGGTTCAGTCTAATCTTTGTTGCCCTGGGAGCAAGCGCAAGTGCTTTAGGGCAATGGTTGATGGCCTATCGTGAAGAGGCCAACCTGGTGGCCGGCGTGCTCATCGTTCTAATGGGTCTGTTTATGCTGGGTTGGTGGAGCATGCCGGCATTGCAGCGCGAATGGCGCATTGGACAGTCACTTGAAGGCGGACGTCCCACTGCCGTCTTTCTTCTGGGGATAGCATTTGCCATCGGCTGGACACCCTGTATAGGTCCCATACTCGGGGCTATATTGGCGCTCAGCTCCACCCATGCCAATGCCGAGGCCGGTATGTTGTATCTTGCTGCGTATTCGTTAGGGCTGGCTCTTCCCTTCCTGGGAACTGCCCTATTCATTGAGCACTTTCGCCAACGAGTGCGCGGGTTCAGTCGCTGGAGTCGACTGCTGAGAGCGTTTGCAGGCCTGGTACTCGTTGTCATGGGCGTGTTGGTGCTCACCGGTCAGATGACTCTATTCGCGTCATGGATGTTGTCGACGTTTCCAGTTCTTGGAAGGCTCGGCTGATCCTCTCTAATTCTGTAACTATTCAGCTGCCTCCCCGTAAAAAGCCCTGTTAGCCCCGTTCCGGTGCCGACATAAAAGCCGGCTCACGCCCGGTAAACAGCTGCGTCAATACCTCGGAGGCACCCAGGTTCTG
>NZ_JASSVN010000022.1:0-53708 GCF_030540945.1 Marinobacter sp. SS8-8
ATTGTTTACCGGCAACTGCGACGTTTACAGAAGTTACCAGCACTATTGAAATCATTTTTTAGGCATCCTGACCTGGCTTACATATTAAATTAATGTTCGCTTACTTTATTTCGGATTAGTAGTTCCAGTTCGTTCCGGGCCTGGCGACCCTCCACCGGACAGCCTTGTCGCCGCTTCGCTCTGCCAAGGCTGCCGCTGAACAACGGCGTTAAATTTTTTGCCGCATCCTCATCGACTATGCTGTAATACGTTGTAGTCGTCAAATTCGAGGGTATAGTCATGAGCGTCACCACAGTTCGCCTTCAAGCAGAAGTTGAACAACGTCTGGAAGCAATCGCCGGCAGGTTGCACCGAAGCAAAGGTTGGGTAATAAACCAGGCATTGGCGGAATACATAGAAAAGCAACAACTTGAGCAAGAGCGCTGGAAACAAACTTTAGAGGCAATGGAATCTGCTGCCCAAGGCAAGGTTGTTGATGCCAGTGAGGTTCATAGCTGGCTTAATAGTTGGGGAACCGACAACGAGCAGGATGCACCGAGGTCAGGTAAGTGAAACTGGTTTACACGGATGAAGCCATTGAAGATTTGAAGCGCCTCAGGGAGTTTATTGCAGTCCATAATCCACCGGCAGCGGCCAGGGTTGCCACCGAACTGGTTGGTAAAATCGAATTACTTCCAGATTTCCCAAAAATGGGTACGCCCGTTGCCATGGCACCGGTGCCTGAGTCTGTTCGTGATATGGTTTTTGGAAAATACGTCGTTCGATATTCAGTTCATGGCAGTGCCATCATTATTCTCCGGGTATGGCATGGCCTTGAAGGTAAACGATAGTAATTTAACCAGGCGCGGCACTCGGATGCCTCTGTCTCCGCTTCGCTACGTCAAAGCCGCCGTTGTGCGCGGTGTTAGCAAGATGCCAATAGGCACACACTCTGCTAGACTCGTCCCATGAAGCAAATTAACTGGAACGCTGAAAAGAACCAGCAGTTGATGAGCGAGCGCGGAGTTTCCTTCGAAGATGTCCTGTTTGCTCTTCAGTCTGGTGGTTTACTTGATGATGGGCTCCACCCCAATAGGGACAAGTATCCGAATCAACGCCTGCTTGTGGTTCGGATTGACGATTACGCCTGGCTGGTGCCGTACGTCGAGAATGATGGAGAAATCTTTCTCAAGACGGTCATCCCTAGTCGCAAGGCCACCAAGAAATTTTTAGGGGGTAGCATGGCCAAGACCAAATTAGATCCCGAAGAGCAAGAGCTGCTGGAGGCTTACGAATCCGGAGAGTTCGAGTCAGATCTGGATGCTGATCGCCGGGAGTACCTGACAAAAGCCGCGGAGGAAACCTTCAGGAAAGATAAACGGATCAATATCCGTATCTCCAGTCGCGACTTGGAGGCACTTCAACGTCGGGCACTGGAAGAGGGGCTTCCTTACCAGTCCCTGGTTTCCAGTGTCTTGCACAAGTATGTTTCCGGCGGCCTCAAGGACATCTCTGCTAACAAGTCAGGCCAGCGGACGCGCTAACGCGCGCCGCTGCCTTCTGCGTTAATGGTGCGGTCGAACCCTGCTACCTCAACCAGTTCCTCGTCCCTGGCACCGGTGTAAACATCTTCCCTGGAAATTGCCTCCACTGGCAGCCGGGCTTCACCTCGGGATTCTGATCCGGGTAGCCCAGGCACATGCCGAATACAGGATAACCTCAGCCCCGGCCCGGCCTGATCAGTAACCGCGGAATTGTGGGCGCCGCTTGGCAATAAACGCCGACACACCCTCCGCAAAATCCTCAGTCCGGGTCATTTCAAGGAACGCCGCCCGCTCGGCTTCCAGGTGCGCCGCCAGCTGGTCGCCGTTGGCCCGGTCGGTAAGCTGTCGGAAAGCGCCAAATGCTCGGGTCGGCCCGTTGGCGACCTTTTCGATAACCCCGGCCAGCAGGTTGTCATACTCTTTCTCCGGGGCGAACTCGGTGATCATGCCCCAGGCTTTCGCTTCCGCTGCACTGAGGGTTCGCCCCAGCAGCATCAGTTCCGCCGCCCGGCCCGCGCCGATCTTGTGCGCCAGGAACCAACTGCCGCCACAGTCGGGGACGGCGCCAATGCCGTTGTATGCCACCAGGAATTTTGCATCCTCCCGGGCCACAACCAGGTCCGCCATCAATGCCAGGCTGAGCCCTGCTCCGGCGGCTACGCCCTTCACCGCTGCGATTACCGGGGCATCCATGCCGCGCAACAGCAGGATGGCCGGATTGACGGCATCCAGGATGGCGCTGATTGCATTGCCGGCCTGCTCCGGTGTGCCGGCCATACTGGATAGGTCACCGCCGGCCATAAACGCGCGCCCCGCCCCTGTCAGCACCACGCAGCGTAAGCCTGAGTGCGTTTTCAGCTCCCGGACAGCGGCGAGAAAGGCTTCTGCCATGGGTACATTGACCGCGTTCAGGGCTTCTGGCCGGTTGAAGGTCAGTGTTGCCACACCGGTTTTGGCGTCGAATGCCGTGTTTACCAGACTGTCTGTCATTGAAAAGTACCCTGTCACTTTTGCAGGTCTGAAGGCCTGAGCCCTGCGTATTTATTGCCGTTATTTGTCAGGTAACAGCATAGGCAGGTTTGCCTAATGTTGCCTGAATGGACTACTTTAAATCTGGACCGGGGTTAACCTCCGGCGACAAGAAATAACAAAAATTACAATCATCTTCGGGCGTGGAATGGGTACGGGCAGACCGAGTTCGCGCGCCTGTGCACCTGGCGCCAGGGGTGCCGGGAGGTAATGTGAGCATCCTCGAGATCAGTAACCTGTCTCTGTCGTTTGGTGGTGTCAAGGCGCTGCAGGATGTCAGTTTCCGTGTGCCCGAACACACCATCACGACCATTATCGGCCCGAACGGCGCCGGCAAGACGTCCCTGTTCAACTGCATTTCCGGGTTCTACAAACCCCAGCAGGGCGCGATCCGCTACCAGGGCCAGGTGCTTTCAAGCGGTATCAAACCGCCGCGCCGTGCTTCACTTGGCCTGGCCCGGACCTTCCAGAACATTGCCCTGTTCCGGGGCATGACCGTGCTCGACAACATCAAGCTGGGCGCCCATGTCCACATGAAGAGCGGCTTGCTCAGCGCACTGGCCTATTTCGGCCCGGCCCGCCGTGAGGAGATGACCGTTCGCAAGAATGTTGAAGAGCGGATTATCGACTTCCTGGAAATCGACCATATCCGCCGTCAGCCGGTGGCGAGTCTTTCCTACGGGCTTCAAAAGCGGGTTGAGCTGGCCCGGGCACTGGCCATGCAGCCGAAAGTGCTGATGCTGGATGAGCCGGTGGCCGGTATGAACCGGGAAGAAAAAGAGGACATGGCCCGCTTCATCCTGGATATCCGGGAAGAGTGGGGCATAACCGTGCTGATGGTGGAGCACGACATGGGCATGGTCATGGATATTTCCGACCACATTGCGGTGCTCAACTTTGGCCAGGTCATTACCGAGGGCTTACCGGCTGATGTTCAGAAAAACCCTGAGGTGATCAGGGCCTACCTGGGCAACAGTGACATCGACAGTCTGCGCAGGAAACTCAATCCGGAAGGGGAGGCTGCCTGATGGATTGGTTGTTCTTCGGCGAAATCAGCCTGGCTGGCCTGGCCATGGGCGGGCTCTATGCCCTGATTGCCCTGGGCTTTGTGATTATCTACAAGGCGACCCGGGTGATTAATTTCGCCATCGGCGAAATCATGATGTTTGCAGCCTACCTGTTCCTGGCGTTTGCCGGCGGCATGGAGCTGTCGGCCTGGATCGCGCTGCCGATGGCGGTAATCGGCGGCAGCATCCTGGGTGGGGTGATTGAAAAAACCATGATCCGGCCAATGCTGGGTGAGTCCCCGATCTCGGTAGTGATGGTGACCATCGGCATCGGCAGTATCCTGGTGGGTCTGGTGGAGTTCATCTGGACCGCTAATCCGCAGTTGCTGCCCAGCTTCCTGCCCCGGGAGCCGGTCTTTATCGGCCCGCTCTATCTCGCTCCTAAAATTGCCTACGGTTTCCTGATCGGTGCCACCCTGCTGATTATTTACCTGCTCTATTTCCGCTTCTCCCGGGGTGGTGTCGCGTTGAGGGCGACCGCCTCGGATCAGGCCGCAGCCTATTCCATGGGCATCAACGTGCGCCGGGTGTTCAATATGGCCTGGGTATTCGGTTCTCTGGCGGCGTCACTGGCCGGCGTGCTGGTAGCGGCGACCGGCGGCCTCAGCCCCCAGTTCGGGATCATCGGGCTGAGCGTGCTGGTGGTGGTGATTGTTGGCGGCCTGGACAGCATTCTCGGTGCCCTGATCGCCGGCGTGTTCATTGGCTGGCTGGAAACCGTGGCCGGCGCCTATCTGGGTGGCGCTTACCGGATGCCGGCGACCTTTCTGGTGCTGGCGGTGATTCTGGTGATTCGCCCCTACGGCCTTTTTGGCACCCACGAAATAGAGCGAGTGTAAGATGCGCATCGGTGACGCAAAACAGAGCTACGAGGCCGATGAGGCGATCTGGACCAGCCATACCCAGAAATTTTGGTTCGGGCTGTTTCTGCTGACCCTGCTGTTGTTCCCGTTCATGGCTGATTCGTATCTGCTGTACCTGGGGTGCCTTGTCGGCATTGCCGTGATCAGCACCACCGGGCTGAACATCCTGACCGGTTTTACCGGCCTGATTTCTCTCGGCCAGGCAGGGTTCATGGGCGTGGGGGCTTACACCGTTGCCTGGCTCTCGGGCCATACCAGCCTGCCGTTCCCCGCGACTCTGTTGTTGGCGGGGCTCATGGCTGCTGCCGTGGGCATTCTGGTGGGCCTGCCATCGCTGCGGGTCAAGGGGTTGTACCTGGCCATAGCCACCCTGGCCGCCAGCGTGTTCCTGCATTTCATTTTCACCGAGTGGGAATCGGTCACCGGGGGCATGGGCGGCCTGAGCCTGGAGCCGGCGCATCTGTTCGGGTGGACCTTCCAGAGCGATTTCCTGATGTACTTCATCATCGTGCCGCTGGCGGTACTGATGGTGTTTGCCGCCCGGAATGTGTTCCGGACCCGGATTGGCCGGGCGTTTATCGCTATCCGGGATCGGGATATTTCCGCCGAGATTCTGGGTATTAATCTGCTTCGCTACAAGCTGATGTCATTCGCGCTCAGTTCCTTCTATGCCGGAGTGGCCGGTGGCCTGTTTGCGTATTTCTTCCGGGTAGTCACGCCGGAGAGTTTTCCGCTGTCGATGTCGATTTTCTATCTGGCGGCGGTCATTGTGGGTGGCATGGGTAACATGCTGGGGGGCATACTCGGGGCGGCCTTCATGACCCTGGTCCCGGAAGCCCTGAAGCTGCTGACCGCCGCCCTGACCCCTTTCTACCCCAACGCCCCGGTGTTCATGTCGCCGATGCTGGAAATCATCTTTGGCGCCCTGATCGTGGGCTTCCTGATCTTTGAACCCCATGGCCTGGCGGAGATATGGCACCGTATCCGCCGTTTTTTCCGCCTGTGGCCGTTCCGGAATTAATCGTGTTTCAACGAGCCTTTCAACGGGCTTTTCACCGAGAAATCGTGCAACACCAACAACAAGAAGCAGCAAGGAGAAGAAACATGTTCAGAAACATCCTCGAAAAAGGTCGCCGGCTTGCCGGGCTTGGCAGTCTGGTTGCTGCATTAGCGGTAGCCGCCCCGGCCATGGCTCAGGACAAGAAACCCATCGTATTCGGTGGCTCCATCCCACTGTCCGGTGTGTTTGCCTTTGCCGGCATTCATATCCACGCCGGACTCACGGACTACACGGCCTGGATCAACAGCCAGGGCGGCATCAATGGCCACCCGGTGAAGTATGTGATGGAAGACACCGCCTATGAGGTGGACCGTTCAGTGGCCGCCTTCAAAAAGATTTCCGGCAGCAGCTCGCCGGCCACCTATTACGGTGACAGCACCGGTTTCATGAAAACCATCGCCTCGGAGCTGAACAGCCGGGGCACCACGCTAATGAGTGGTGCCTCCTTTGCCACTGCGCTGACCGATAACGAGCAGTATCCCTATCAGTTCATTCCGGGACCCAACTACAGCCAGATGTTCGGAATTATCCTGGAGTACATCGCAGACCAGGGTAAGGACGGCGACATGCCAACGGTTGCCTTCGTGTACAGCGATACCGAGTTTGGCAAGGATCCAATCGAAAACGGCAAGACCCGGGCCGCCGAGCTGGGTATTGAAGTGGTTGAGGACATTGTCACCAAGCCTGGCAGTGTGGATGTGTCGGCAGAAGTCCTGAAGCTGCGTCGCGTTCGCCCGGATTTCGTGGTGTTCCACGGCTATGTGTTGTCACCGATTAACGAGTTCATGGTGCAGATGCGCCAGATGGGTCTGGATACCCAGTTCATGGGCACCTTCTGGTCCTCGGACAAGCTGATCATCGACAAAATGGGTGCGGATGCCGATGGCTACATGGGCGTGATGCCTTACAACTACTACGACAGCGAGGAGGGCGGCCCCATGCTGGATGCCCTTCGTGCCCAGGCTGAGAAGAGCGACCCGGAGGCCGGCTACCGCCCGACCGGCTACATGCAGGCCTGGTTCAACGCCATGGTGTGGACCGAAGTGGTCAAGCGTACCCTGGATGCTGGCAAGGAACTGACGGCTGACAATATGGCCGCCTCCCTGGCGTCCATTGAGGACTGGGACACCGGCGGCATCATCGGTATTCCGGTAACCGTTCGGGACATGTCTTTCCCGGTTGGGCGTATCTGGCGGGTGAATGCCGAGGCGGGCCGTTACGAGCCGGTATCGGACTGGATTCACCTCGACTGAGGGGCTGTATGGAAGCCTTACTGGAAATCGATAACATAGAGGTGGTTTACAACAAGTCGGTGCAGGTCCTTCGGGGCCTGTCACTGCGGGTACCGGAGGGCGCCATTGTGGCGCTCCTCGGTTCCAACGGTGCCGGTAAATCCACCACCCTGAAAAGCATCTCCGGCCTGCTGACCCTGGAAGATGGCGAAGTGACTGCCGGTGAAGTGCGTTTCAGGGGAAAGGATGTAAAGGGCGTTCCCCCTGAGAAGCTGGTGCGCAACGGTCTGTTCCATGTGATGGAAGGCCGGCGGGTGTTTGAAGACCTCACGGTGGAGGAAAACCTGATTGCCGCCACCTACGCGCTCAGCGGCAGCAAACCCTCCCTGAGTGACAGCTACGAGTTGGTCTATAACTACTTTTCGCGCCTGAAGGAACGCCGCAAGCAGTTGGCCGGCTACCTGTCCGGTGGTGAACAGCAGATGCTGGCCCTGGGGCGGGCGCTGATTGCCCAGCCGAAGCTGATCCTGCTGGATGAGCCGTCACTGGGCCTGGCGCCGCTGCTGGTGGAGGAGATTTTTACCATTGTGGCGCGGATCAACCGCGAGCAGGGCACAGCTATCCTGCTGGTGGAGCAGAATGCGGCTGTGTCTCTGGCGATTGCCTCTTACGGTTACATCATGGAGAACGGCAAGATCGTGATCGACGGGCCGGCGGACAAGCTCACTGCCAACGAGGACGTTCAGGAGTTCTATCTCGGTGTGGGCGGCAAGGAAGGTGAAGCCCGCAGTTATCGCGACATCAAGCACTACAAACGCCGTAAACGGTGGCTGTCATGACAACACCTTCCCTGCCTGACCTGACCCTGACCCAGATGCTGAGGGCCCACGCCAAAGAGCGGCCGGATGCCCTGGCCCTGCGTCAGAAAGACTTCGGTATCTGGCAGGCCTATTCCTGGCAGGATTACTACGAGCGGGCCCGGCATTTCGGACTGGGACTGCGAGCCATGGGGCTGAAGGAGGGCGGCCATGTGGCTATCATCTCGGAAAACCGGGTGGAATGGGTCATCGCCCAGATGGGTATCGGCCTGGTTCGGGGCATCTGCGTTGGCGTCTATCCGACCAGTCCCTGGAATGAGGTGGCCTACGTTCTCGAGCACAGTGACGCGGAGTTTGTGGTCTGCGAGGACCAGGAACAGACCGACAAGGTGCTTGAAGCCTGGCCCCAGCTGCCAACGCTGAAGTATACCATCGCCATTGATAGGAAGGGTCTTCGTTACTATCCGGAGCCCCCGGCGGCGTTCGAGGATATCGAAGCCAGAGGCCGGGAGTTTGAAAAAGAGCAACCCGGTCTGGTGGATGAACTGCTGGATGGCCAGCAGATGGGCGACACTGCGCTGATGATCTATACGTCCGGCTCTACCGGGCGACCCAAGGGAGCGATGATTACCTGGGGTAATCTCCATGCGGCAGCGCCCGGTCTCATTGAGCTGCTGCAGGCAGACGAGCACGGTTCCAGTCTTTCCTACCTCCCGCTATGCCATGTGGCGGAGCAGGCGGTTACCAACATTGCGCCGGTATACGTGGGCAGTGCGGTCAGCTTTGGCGAGAGTCTGCGGACAATCCAGGAGGATTTGCGGGAAATTGCGCCGACTTTTTTCCTGGGGGTGCCCAGAATATGGGAGAAGCTGCATTCGTCCATATATATCAAGATCCAGGAAACCGGCCGGTTCCGGCAGGCGCTGTTCAACTGGGCTATCCGGGTGTGTTCACCCATGGCCACCAAGCCGCGGCCACAATGGACCCTGAAAGAACGATGTCTGTATTGCGTGAGCTACTGGCTGGTGCTTCGCGCCTTGCAGAATTTTATCGGACTGCGCCGATGCACCATTGCCCTCACCGGTGCAGCCCCGATTTCCACCGGTATTCTCAAATTCTTCCGGACCATCGGCATCCCGCTTGTGGAGGTCTATGGCCAGACTGAAAGCACCGGCGTTGCCACGGCCCAACCCGTTGATGATGTGCATCTGGGAACGGTTGGGGTGGCTATTTCCGGTGTAGAGGTCAAGCTCGGGGAGCAGAACGAGATCATTATGCGCGGCGGCAGCATGTTCACGGGCTACTACAAGAACGACGAGGTCACCGCCTCAACCCTGAAAGATGGCTGGCTGCACACCGGCGATGTGGGCGAATGGCAGGACGGCCAGCTCAAGATTGTCGACCGGTTGAAAGACATTATCATCACCGCCGGCGGCAAGAACCTCTCGCCGACGGAGATCGAGAACACCATCAAGGCCAGCCCCTACATCAAGGAATGCATCGTTATTGGTGAGGCCAGGAAGTATGTGTCCGCGCTGATCCAGATTGATTTTGATACGGTGGCCAAATGGGCGGAGCAAGAGCGGATTGCCTACACCACCTTCCGCAGCCTCACCGAGCAGGAACGGGTGAACGAACTGGTTCAGGCCGAGGTGAACAAGGGCAATGAACAGCTGCCCCAGGTGGCGCAGATCAAGCGTTTCCACCTGCTCACCAAGGAGTTGGACCACGACGACGACGAAGTGACGGCCACCATGAAAGTGCGCCGGAGCAATATCCATGAGAAATACACCGACGTGATCGAGTCGCTGTATGCCTGAGCACGGGGTGGCCTGGAAGCGGGCGCCCGCTTCCAGGCCACCCCGGACAATGGGTCAGCATCAGGTTGACCGCCGCTCCGGAATCGCTGGCAACCGAGGTAGTTATACCGGTGATCCACCAGACCGGTAAGCGAAAGGTTGCCTTCATGAAATAGCCATTCCCGCCAACCGTGCAAGTATCTTCTTTTCCAGGGCCTGGGCGGAGGGAGAAAGAGAGCGATGAGCCTGTTTGATAATGCCCATCCGGCGAACCAGTCTGGGTTTGCTCAATGGCACAAAGCACAATCTTTCATTGTCCACCGGAAACGCAAGGCGGGGGAGTGTGGTGATACCACTGCCGGCTTCAAGCATCGCAAGCAGGGAGATCATGTTGGAGATGAAGAAGTCGTTGTTATCGACCAGGCTGGCGGCAGCCGTATGCTTGAGTAGCCGGGAAGTGCCGTTGGCAATAAAACGTTCCTCTGTCAGTTCCTGCCAGTTGAGGCTGGCGCGGCTTGCGAGGGGGTGATCCCGGCGCATTACCACTCCCACGTTATCTTCAAACAGGAAGGTGAAGCTCAGACTTTCGTCCGGAACCCACATACTGCTTATTCCAAGATCGACTTCACCACTGGCCACCAGGCGACATACAAATTCTGCGTTTTCGTCATGCAGGTTAATGTTGATGTTCGGATACTCGGCAACAAAGGCCGCGAGGAACTCAGGCATCAACCGACTGGCAACGGACGGTACTGTCGCCAGTGTTACCCGCCCCTGATGCCCCTCGGCTATACGCTGTAACTCACTGGCCAGCCGGTCATGCTGTTTGATCAGCTCCCGGAATCTGGGCAGGCAGTATTCGCCGAAAGGTGTCAACTGCCCCTTGTGAGCCTTTTCGAACAACGGTTGCCCAAGCCGTTCTTCCAGGTCACGAATCGCCATGGATAGCGCAGGCTGGCTGCGATGCAGTTTAAGAGCTGCGCCATGAAAGCTGCCCTCTTCCCACACGGCCAGTACATAGCGAAGCGGTTGAATCTTGAGTTCGATCGACATCCCGTACTCGCTCAAACCTGTTCGTTTATAAAATATAAGAAAAACTTATAAAAAACACGATATTTTTGATTATCCTTATTGGGTTCAGGCGTCTAGGCTATGGGTAATCATTCGAGGAGGAACCCATGCCAGAATCATACGCACTCTACATCGGCGGAGAGTGGGTTGAGGGCGCCAATGCTGCCCTACCCAATCAGAACCCATCAGACCTCAGCGACATCATCGGCTACTATGATCAGGCAAGCCCTGAGCAAGTCAGACAAGCGATCAAGGTGGCCAAAGCCGGCCAGAAAGTATGGGCCGAGTCCGGGCTGGAATCACGTTACAGCGTGTTGATGGCGATTGGCGATGAGCTGATTGCCCGCAAGGATGAGCTCGGCGAACTCTTGTCCAGGGAAGAGGGCAAGCCCCTGGCCGAAGGCAAGGGTGAGGTTTATCGCTCCGGACAGTTTTTCCAATATTACGCTGCAGAAGTGCTTCGGCAGATTGATGATCGGGTCGCGTCTGTGCGGCCGGGCGTTGAAATAGAAACCCGTCGTGAGCCGCTGGGTGTGGTTGGCGTGATCAGCCCCTGGAACTTCCCGATGGCCACTGCGGTCTGGAAAATTGCTCCCGCCCTGGCCTTTGGCAACGCCGTGGTGTTCAAGCCGGCGAACCTGGTGCCGGCCAGTGCCTGGGCACTGACAGAAATCATCAGCCGCCAGAATCTGCCAGCCGGCACCTTCAATCTGGTGACCGGCAGTGGCCGTGAAGCCGGCGAAGCACTGATCACCAGCCCCCACGTGCCGGCGATTACCTTTACCGGATCCCTTGAGGTCGGTCGGCGGGTAGCCTCAGCCACCGCTGCCAACCTGGTGAAATGTCAGTTGGAGATGGGTTCGAAGAACGCGCTGATAGTGCTCGACGATGCCGATCTGGATCTGGCGGTGGAGGCCGCCTTTGCCGGCGCATATTCAGGGTCCGGGCAGAAGTGCACGGCGTCTTCCCGACTGATTGTTGTGGATGCTGTGCACGACGAGTTCGTCCAGAAGCTGACCGCTAAGCTGTCCAGTGCAACCGTTGGCCCGGCCCTGGCAGAAAACACCGTTATCGGCCCCATTGCCAGCAAGAGCCAGCTCGAGGCTAACCAGTGCTGGGTTGGCGTCGCGTTGGAAGAGGGGGCAACCATGGCGTTTGGGGGCGATCAGGTCAGCGTGGGTTCGGACGGTTACTACATGCAGCCGGTGCTATTCACGAACACCACCAACGACATGAGCATCAACCGCGACGAAGTGTTTGGCCCGGTTGCCTGTGTCATTCGTGTGCCGGACTACGAAAGTGCCCTGGCCACCCTGAACGATACCAATTACGGGCTCACCGCCGGCCTGATTACCCGTTCCCTGCAACGTGCCTCCGACTTCAAGGCCCGGGCCGAGACCGGTTGCGTGATGGTCAATCTGGCGACAGCTGGTACCGATTACCACGTGCCGTTCGGTGGCAGAAAGGACTCCAGCTTCGGGCCCCGGGAGCAGGGCCAGTATGCGAGGGAGTTCTACACGGTGATCAAAACCTGTTACACCAGGGCCTGAGGTCTGAAGCCATGTCAAAGTCTGTGCTTACTATCGATGGCCTGCAGTATTCCAACTGGTCGAGAGCCATTTTTGAGCAAATGCGGGAGGGCGGCGTTGATGCGGTGCACGCTACGCTTGTGTATCACGAAAATTGCCGTGAAACCCTTCTGCGGTTCGGCGAGTGGCAGCGTCGTTTCGAGGAACATGCCGACCTGATCATGCCGGTGTTTGAGGCCAGCGATATAGAGCTGGCCAGGGAAACGAGCCGTGTTGGCGTTTTCTTTGGGGCCCAGAACTGTTCGCCGATTGAGGACGATATCGACCTGGTGGCCATCATGCGCCGGTTGGGCTTGCTGATCATGCAGCTTACCTACAACAACCAGAGTCTTCTGGCCTGTGGCTGCTACGAAGCTGAAGACAGCGGCATTACTCGGTTCGGCCGGCAGGCGATCCGGGAGATGAACCGGGTCGGGATGCTGATCGACATGTCCCACAGCGCGGAGCGTTCCACGCTGGAGGCTATTGATCTGTCAGAGCGGCCGGTCATCATCTCCCATGCAAATCCTGCCAGTTTTCATCCGGCCAAGCGCAATAAGTCCGATGCAGTGTTGCGCGCCATCGCCGAAAGCGGCGGCATTCTGGGTTTCTCAGTGTATCCATTTCATCTGAAAAACGGGCCCGACTGCACGCTGGATGAGTTCTGCGGCATGGTTGCCGATACCGCAGAACTGATGGGGATTGATCACATCGGTATGGGAACGGATCTTTGCCAGGCCCAGCCCGAGTCGGTGCTCACGTGGATGCGAAACGGCCGCTGGACCAAGGCCATGGATTACGGCGAGGGCAGCCAGTCGAATGCCGGCTGGCCTTCTCCGCTGGCCTGGTTCAGCGACAATCGTCACTTTCCGACTATTGTGGAAGGCCTCCGTCAGAAGGGCTTCCAACACGAGGAAATTGACAAGATCATGGGCCGAAACTGGCTCAGGCAATTAACCGAGGGCACGCGGCCTGCTGCGGATGCCGCGTTCTGATTACACACTGTTCCAAAAACAACAACAGGTAATCGTCATGATAAACTCAGCCAGTTCCCAAGCTATCCCGGAAACGGGTATCAAGCGCCTTGGCGATCCGATTGTATTAGGCCTGAGTGTGGGATTCATACTGCTCTTTTTGGGGCTCTCTCTGTATGATATTCAATGGACGGCCGGGCTGATCAGCGACGGCTTCGCCTGGACGGCCAAGTATCTCGGCTCTTACTTCCAGCTACTGTTGCTGCTCACCTTCTTGATAGCGATGGGTGTGGCAATTTCGCCTGCCGGCAGTGCCAAAGTCGGTAACAGGGACACGCCGGAGCTAAGCACGTTCAAATGGCTGTCCATTATCCTGTGCACCCTTCTTGCTGGCGGTGGCGTCTTCTTTGCAGCGGGCGAGCCTGTGTACCACTTCGTCGTCACGCCCCCGGTATTCAACACTGAGGCAGGCACGGCAGAGGCAGTAGCGCCGGCCCTGGCCCAGTCCTTTATGCATTGGGGCTTTCTGGCGTGGGCCATTCTCGGGACCCTGTCTGCCATCGTTCTGGCCCATGCCCATTATGTGAAGGGCCAGCCTTTGCAACCGCGAACTCTGCTGTATCCCGTTTTTGGTGATCGGGTGATGAAGGGCTGGTTTGGCGGCTGCGTTGACGCGGCCTGCGTAATTGCGGTGGTTGCCGGCACTGTTGGCCCGATAGGATTTCTCGCGACCCAGGTCAGCTTTGGGCTGCACGAGCTGTTTGGCTTTGCCGAAGGTTACGGCACCCAGCTGCTCATTCTCGCAGTCCTTGCCGCTGTGTATGTAACCTCGGCCATGACCGGTATTCATCGGGGAATTCAGCTGTTGAGCCGTTTTAACGTGTTTCTTGCACTGGTCATTGCCGCCGTTATTTTTATCTTCGGCCCGACCCTGTTTCTGACCAATGCCTACACCCAGGGCTTTGGTGAATACATCAGCTCCTTTTTCGCGATGGCCACCGTGACGTCGGTCACCGCTGAAGGCTGGTGGATGCAGTGGTGGACAGTGTTCTTCTTTGCCTGGTTCCTGGGCTATGGACCGTTGATGGCGATTTTTGTCGCCCGGATCTCCCGGGGGCGCACCATCCGGCAAATGATTCTTGCCGTTGGCGTCATGGCGCCGATTGCCACCACCATCTGGTTCACGCTGCTTGGTGGTTCGGGGATTTTCTACCAGATTACCGGCGTGATCGATCTGGCTGAGGCACTCAACAACTTCCAGTTCGACGTTGCCACACTCACCATTGCCAAAGCCCTGCCGGGTGGTGCAATGATGGCTCTGGCGATTCTGCTGCTAACCACCATATTTGTAGCGACCACCGGTGATTCCATGAGCTATGCCATTGCCGTGGTGAGCGCCGGTCATGACGAGCCCGAGCGAATCGTCCGCGCCTTCTGGGGCGTCGCCATGGCATTGATGGCGGCAGTGCTACTATACATGGGGGCAGGTCAGATCAGTGCCCTGCAGCAGTTCATTGTGATTACGGCGATCCCGGTTTCGTTGATACTACTGCCATCGCTCTACATCGGCCCAAAATCGGCCTACGAAATGGCTCGTGAGCAGGGCATCGTGCCGCCCAAGGGCGAAGTCGCTCTGGTTGGCGCAACGACGGGCTCGCCCGAGAATTCAGGAGGCTGAAGCATGGCAACGCCGCTAAACGCAAATCCTGAACTGCAGTTGCGCCCCGCTTGCCAGGTGATGAACCTGGTGCGGCTCGGGAGTCTTCACGCCAGCCGACTGAGTTTCTGCCGCAGCCTGGTTCGTCAAATGGCCCGCGAAGACTGGACGGTCACCAAGGTCCGCTTTGATCTCGATGCCGATGGCCACGGGGTTGTGATCTACCGCCTGAGCACACCGAACCACACCTATCACGGCGTGGTGTTCTCTCAGCATCTGGATCCCGAGCGTCGGTCTGACCGGGTGATTGCAGAAGCCTGGGACGTCACGTTTGCTCTAGTGGAAGGAGAGGTGGAGGACAGTCTTCTCGACCAGATGGCGACCAATGTGCCGTTGCAGGAGGCGGGGCGCCAACATCCGAGGCTGTTGGTGCTCTCGCGTGCCAACAAGAGCCTCAGAAACTTCGGTCACTTTGTTGATGCGCTGGCATCCGGGCAACAGCCAGGCCCTGCCTGGTTAACCCGGGTGGGTTATCTTTATCGGACGACGGCCGTTTACGGCAATGGCAAATTTGGGATTGCGGATTATGCTCGCCTGCAGAAGAACCCAGATTTCAACCGGCCATTTTCGGCACAGATGTTTGCGGTTTACCTGTTGCGCCACTTTTCGGTGCAACAGGTAGAGCACTTGGCCCAATGCCGTTCACCGGAGCACGCGGTCGCCCTGAATCCGGCATTACAGCGGTACTTGGGAGTTGGTAATTCCACCGGGCTTGGTATGGCCCCCTTTCTGATCAATCACCCGCAACTGATCCAGCAATGGGTTTACTGCCGGGAGCGGGCCCTGGCTCATGCCCGCGCGCAGTTGCCCGATGCGGCCAGTCGTTATCAACTTCTGACGTTGTTGAGGCGGGCGCACCGGCATTTTTCGGAAACGGTGACGGAGGACGCCGAGCAGACCCGGCGTAACCAGGCCACTGTTGTCTCGATTGATGCGGTTATTGAATGGCTGGAAAGGACACAGGCCACGCCCAGCCTCTGGACTGACTTGCTGGCGTGGGCCGACGAACACTGCTCACTGGAGGGCCAGGAACTGATTAATACACTGCTGATTGAGCTGTCCCCGGACCTTATCGATGCCATGGAAAACGACCTCGGTTGCAAGGAAATGCTGGAACTGCAGCCAGAAATGCGGGCGGCAACGCTGAAGCAGGAGATCGAGGCCCGGTTTGCCTGGGCGCTGGACTATGACCCCAAAGACCCCGACCACCGGCACTGGTTCTGGTACCGATCTGCGGAGAAAGAGGAGCCGAGGCTCGGCGTGCGTGCCTCTGAACCTGGTTCGGAGAAGGAAATGCCACTTGCCGTAGGACCGCGGATTTATCGCACGCACCAGTTGCTGGATGCGTTTCTGGACCGGTGCCCGCGGGGTTCCGTGGTCGAGTTTCTCATGGCCCATCCCCGCCAGAAGGAATGCGTCCGGCGTATACAGACTATGTCTGCCACACCCTACGGCGAGATACAGGCCAACCTATGGCATCGGGAGATGAAGCCCATGTATCTTCTGCGCACCAAGTTATCGTTTTTCGGTGCCAGCCGGTTTGACCCCAAATCGGACCGTTGGGTGAGGGTGACCCTGTTCCAGGGCGCGCCACTGTTTTGCGAACTCTTCAGTGATCATGGCGCCGATAAGGCCCGCCTCGCCGAGTTGGACGACTGGAGCTTTCCCGTGGAACCGGATCTGGACGCATTATGAAAGTCTCATTCAATGAACTTCAGGGCATTGGCAGAAAAGCATTTGTCGGTATCGGTTTTGCCGAAGGCGATGCGATTGATGCCGCGGAAATGGTGGCGTGGATGGAGGTCCATGGTCTGGGAGGCGTCGAAGCGCTGAAGAAGGGCTTGAAGTATCTGTTGACAGAGGATCTGGATGAGCCGCTGACACTGATCTACCAGGATGCCGATTTCAGTGTCCTGGATGCCCATAACCATAGCATCCTCGGGAACGCCAGCCTTGCTGTGGAGCTGGGTTACGCGCGAGCCCGGGGCCGGGGGCTGTCGGTTACCAAGATACGCCAATGCCACAATCGCATCCTGATTATCGGCTATTTGTCGCGACTTGCCCGCCGGGGCATGAATGTCACGGCCTTCTGGCGCAATGCCCATGATCCTTTGACAGAACTGGTGGTTGGCTTCAAGGCGGGCCATCCGGTACCGGAGATCTGCTTGTACAGTCTGGAAAATACTCCGGATGACACCGAGAAGAACGATGGCATCACCCTGATTATGGCGAACCACGTTGATTTACTACCAAGCCTTCGCTCTGAGTACGAATTGACCAACCTGATGCGGCAGACCGAAGAGGATCTTGAAAGACAGAAAGACAGAGCGCTGGTCGAGGGCATGGATATCGATGACGAGCTTTGGAATAACCTTAAATCCCTGGCCGACCGGCTTCTGGTTGAGGCAACTGATACTTCCCGAAGCGGTGCTGGTGCAGGTACCAGCGACAACGACTGAACAGAGAGTCAACCATGACAGCAACCAGCATGATTAAGCCCATTGCCACCCAGCTTCCGCGCTCAAAAGCTCCCCTTGAGTGGGCTGTAAGTGCGAATGGCGTTCTCTTTACCGCCCAGATTCCGATCAACGCCAGTGGTCAGGTCGTTGCTGGCGGTATCGAAGCTCAGGCCCGCCAAACCATGGCAAACCTCAAACACACCCTGGAGTGCGCAGGTGGCGGCATGGCCAGCCTGACTCAGGTGCTGATTTACGTGACTGATCGAAATCATCTTGCCGCGGTTAATCAGGTTTATGCTGAGTATGTGGATTCACCGTATCCCAACCGGGCCGCTATTATTGTCTCGGGCTTCGCACGGGAAGAGATGCTGGTAGAGATTGTGGCTTATGCGGCGACGGCAGGCTGAGCGACTGGAATGGGGAATAAGTTGGGACCAGCTCGTGGATTTCCGAAATAAAGGCCGCTGAACCCGCTGTGTACTGGTAATACGGGTTGTATTTTCAGTGGGCTTTTCCGAACATGGAATTACTTAACACTCATCAACATCTTCAGGGAGGGCATTTATGTCACTGAAAGACAAACTTATCAGAAAAGCCGAAGCGCAATTGAAGGCATGGGAAAAGGAAGCCGATTCCCTGAAAGCCAAGGCCAAGGCAAAAGAAGCCGAGGCCCAGAATGAGAAGGCCAGTGCGGACATTCAGCAGAGCGCATCCGATGCCTTGCGTTCTGTGGAGGAGAAAATCTCCGATGGCCGGAAAAAGCTGGATGAACTGAAGCAGAGCGGGGAAGACAATATGGATTCGCTTCGCAAAAAGCTGTCGGATCTTGTCGGGCCGGGCGATACACGTTAAAGCTATTGATATTGGGTGTAACAGCGCAGTCGTTTTATTACTAAATCTCTGACTGGGTCATCCGAATCGGGTTATCCGCATCGCCTGGGAATTTCCTCTGTATTTCCGAGTCCTGCCAACTGAACAAATCGCCTGATTTCATACTACTTTCGTCCCGACTGGGGTTTGCCGAATTTCGATAACCGTTCATCGGCCGCACGGTTAGAATGAAAGAGTGGGCAATACCCATTCCTTCCGGCGGTGTATCAGTGATGCCGGGGCGATCTGTTGGAGTGAAGGCATGCAGCACAAATACTCATACCGGCTGGGTGAGCGGACCTGGCACTTTCGAAGCCTGGCAGACCTGATGGCGAAGGCGACACCGGCCCGCTCCGGTGACCGGCTGGCGGGTGTGATTGCCGAATCCGCCGAACAACGTGTGATCGCGCAGATGTGCCTGGCCGAGCTACCTTTGAAAACGTTTCTGTCAGAAGCACTGATTCCTTATGAGCAGGACGAGGTGACACGCCTGATTCTGGATGAGCACGATGCCAGTGCTTTTCAAGCCGTCGCTCACCTCACGGTTGGTGATTTCAGGAATTGGCTGCTCAGTGATCACGCCACACCCGAGGTGATGCTCGGCCTACGGCCCGGCCTGACCCCGGAAATGGTGGCCGCGGTGAGTAAACTGATGCGCAATCAGGACCTCATTCTGGTTGCACGCAAATGCCGGGTTCAGACAGCTTTCCGGAACACCATTGGCTTACCCGGGCATTTGTCGACCCGACTGCAGCCCAATCACCCCACGGATGACGTAGCTGGTATTGCCGCGAGTATTCTCGACGGTCTTCTGTACGGCAGCGGTGATGCCGTGATCGGAATCAATCCGGCGACCGACAATGTGGCGCAGGCCACAAAGCTGATGCATCTGATGGACGAGGTGATTCGCAAATACGACATACCAACCCAGTCCTGCGTGCTGACTCATGTGACCAACACCCTCGAAGCGATTGAACAGGGCGCGCCGGTCGACCTGGTGTTCCAGTCCATTGGCGGCACCGAAGCCACCAACAGCAGCTTTGGTTTCAATCTGTCCACGCTTCAGGAAGCCCGGGAGGCAGCTCTCTCCCTCAAGCGGGGGACAGTCGGCCAGAATGTGATGTACTTCGAAACCGGCCAGGGCAGCTCGCTTTCTGCCAACGCCCACCACGGCCTTGATCAGCAAACCTGCGAGGCCCGTGCCTATGCGGTTGCCCGCCGGTTTAATCCGCTGTTGGTGAACACGGTGGTGGGTTTCATCGGCCCCGAATACCTGTTTGACGGTAAGGAAATTATCCGAGCGGGTCTGGAGGATCATTTCTGCGGGAAGTTACTGGGCGTCCCGATGGGGTGTGACATCTGTTACACCAACCACGCAGAGGCTGATCAGAACGACATGGACAATCTGTTGACGCTGCTGGGCGTGGCCGGTTGCACGTTCATTATGGGCATTCCCGGTTCGGACGACATCATGTTGAACTACCAGACCACATCGTTTCACGACGCCCTGTATGCGCGACGTGTGCTGGATCTGAAGCCTGCGCCGGAGTTTGACGCCTGGCTTGAGCGCATGAACATTTTCCAGGACACCGCCCGATACGAGCCCAGCGTCGCACTGCCGGCCGTCTTTCAGAACAGTCTCAAGGGCCTGGCCCGGGAGAGCGGCAATGACTGATCGCAACAAAAACCTGGTGACTGAGAATGCCTGGCGGTCGCTGCGCCGTTATACCGACGCCCGGATCGGGTTGGGGCGGGCCGGAATCAGCCTCCCGACTTCGGAACTGCTGACTTTCCAGCTGGCACACGCACAGGCGCGGGATGCCGTGCATTTTCCACTAGATGTAAACCGCCTGGTTGACGATCTGAACACTCGGGACGCAGCGATCACCGCAAACACACCGCTGTTGTTGCATAGCCAGGCCGAGGATCGCTTCACCTACCTTCAGCGGCCCGATTTGGGCCGGCGTCTGTCCGAGCCGGATCGTGAACGGTTAACGGCCAGGCTCGATCCGGACGCGCCGGCGCCGGATCTGGCGATTGTTGTGGTTGATGGGCTGTCCTCGTCTGCCGTTCAGCGCAATGTCGCTCCGTTTCTTGCCCGTTTTCTCGATGCGTTGGCTCACGAACCCAGAGACTGGCAACTGGCGCCTTTGACCATCGTGCAGCAGGGCCGGGTGGCCATTGGCGACGAGGTCGGGGAGTTGCTCAAAGCCCGCATTGTGGTGGTGCTTATCGGTGAGCGTCCAGGTCTTAGCTCGCCCGACAGCCTTGGGATCTACCTCACGTTTGCGCCTCAGGCGTGCCTGTCCGACGCGCGACGGAACTGTATATCCAACGTCCGGCCTGCCGGTCTTGATTTTGAACATGCCAGCCAACGCCTCCTTTACCTGATTCGTGAAGCCGACCGCCTGAAGCTTTCAGGGGTAGGTCTCAAGGACAGAACAGAAGAGGTGGTGATCGAAAACCAGCAAACCAACAATAACTTTCTTACTAATGGAATCAACTCTGGAGAATGCAAATGACGACTAATACTGTGGAGGATGATTATCTGGCGAAACGCCAGTTGAAGAAGGGCACGGCCGCCTTGGCCGCTTACAACAGGTACTGCGTTGTGAAATCGGCACTTGCTCCTCCATCGCCTTAGCTTTCCCGGGCATCAATTATGCCAAGCAGATACGATAACGCAGGACGCCCGCGTCCTCTTCTCGAACCCATTCAATCCTGTGGCCGGTTATCTCGCACAACGCCTGTAAATCCCGACGGCCGGTGGGGTCATCGGCCAGGAACTCGACCTGCGTTCCGCTCGCCAAGCCCTGAGTGCGCTTTTTAAAGCGTAAGATTGGGAGGGGACATACCAGACCAACGGCATCGATCTGGTATACCTCGGACTGATCAGTCAAGGCGCACGCTCTCACTGCGGGTCAGTTCGGCTGAGGACCAGCCGAACTGATTCAGAACAACCGGGGCGGCAAAGGCGATTACCAGAGCTGCGACAAATGCGGAAATCATAACCTTCACGATGACTCTCCTTTGCCTTGTTTGGCCTCGACCTCGGCAACCCACAGATCATGGTGCTGGCGGGCCCATTCCAGATCAACCTTGCCGTTACCCATGGCATCGAATGCGCCTTCCATACCGACTGAACCGATATAGATGTGTGCAATGATGGCCACCATCAACACGAATGCCATAATCGAGTGCCAGATATTGGCATACTGCATCTCTTCGTGCGGAGTCAGATCGGTGGGGAAACCCGTTCCGAGGACGCTGTTCATCGCACTGAAGGTCTCGGCAAACATGGGCATTTGAAACGGGAACAGCAGCGACAGGCCAGACAGAGAGACGGAGAAACCCAACACCATCACGGTCCAGAACACAATTTTCTGACCGGCGTTGAATTTCTTCGCTGACGGATGGGCGCTGGTGAAGATGCCGCCGCCCACTTTAATCCATTGCCAGTCCAGCTTGCTGGGGATGTTGTGCGCCACCCACATGAAGAAGGTCAGTACCAGCCCCAGCATGAAGGCCCAGGCAATGTTGTTGTGAAGCCATTTGGAGCCGGCAGCCAGGGTGGCAAAGGCCTCGGGCCCCATAACAGGAATCAGGAAACTGCGTCCCATCAGGGTAGTCAACCCGGTTAAGCCCAGTGCGATAAACGAGCCGGCCAGGAGCCAGTGGCCAAACCGTTCGATGGCTTTGAATCGCTCGATTTTGGTGCCGGCAGGGCCGCCTTCAATCTTGATTCTTCCGCGCACAAAATAGAACACTGCCAGCAGCGCAATGATAGCCAGAAGTGCACCGCCACCGTAAGTGATGACTGGCCCCTCTCGTAACTTGTACCAGGCTATGCCCTCGTCCTGGATCAGGACGTCAGCGGCAGGCCCCCGGACCTGGGTGCTGGGGTCAATGCTGTTGTATCGGATGGCTCGATAGATGTCGGAATCCGAGCGCCCTCCCAGGGTACCCAGTTGGCCGCCGATGGGTGCGGCATTGGCTGGGTTACCCAGGTTTTCAGACCGGAATGAGTCGTCGATCTTCAACTGTTCCTGACGACGCATGATGTCTTCGAGGGTTTGCGCCCCCCCCGTAGCTGTCCGATCAACCGCAGGGGCCTCTTGCGCCCAGACAGGGGTAAAATACAGTGTCGCCAGCGCGAAGACGGCGGCACTAAATAGTTTTGATTTCATGACAGCACTCCAACGGAATCAACAAGAAGAGTTCGTTGTCTTGATATATTCCGGGGCCCGAGAGCCCCGGAATACTCAGGCCAGCTTATGCACCCTTCTTCCCGTAGGCCGTGCCCCATCCCCAGGCGCCGGAACCGAAACCGCGGCTCACCACACGCTGGCGATAGATGTCCGCCACCTCGCTGCCATCACCGGCCAGCAGCGCTTTGGTCGAGCACATCTCGGCACAGAGCGGTAACTTGCCCTCGGCAATGCGGTTGCGCCCGTACTTGGAGTACTCGGCTGCTGAGTTGTCTTCTTCAGGACCGCCTGCACAGAAGGTGCATTTGTCCATCTTGCCCCGGCTGCCAAAGTTGCCCGCTTGCGGGAACTGGGGCGCGCCGAAGGGGCAAGCGTAAAAACAGTACCCACAACCGATACACAGATCCTTGGAGTGCAACACTATGCCGTCTTCGGTCTGGTAGAAGACATCCACCGGACAAACGGCCATACAAGGCGCGTCTGAACAGTGCATGCAAGCGACCGAGATCGAACGCTCGCCAGGCTTACCATCTTCGATGGTCACCACGCGTCGACGGTTGATGCCCCAGGGGACTCCATTCTCATTCTTACAGGCCGTCACGCAAGCATTACATTCGATGCAGCGTTCGGCATCGACCAGGAATTTTGCGCGTGCTTTTCCTTCAAGTGCCATGGTCTACACCTCTCGTTATGCCGGCCTGATCGAACACAGGGTGGCCTTGGTCTCTTGCATCTGCGTGACCGAGTCGTACCCGTATGTTTGAATGGTGTTAGTGGATTCGCCGAGGACATAGGGGTCAGAGCCCTTGGGATACTTGTCCCTCAGCGACTTACCCTCCAGGTGCCCGCCGAAGTGGAAGGGCATAAAGGCTACTCCCTCGCCAACACGTTCGGTTACCATTGCCTTCACCTTGATGCTTCCGCCTTCCGGGCCAGAAACCCAAACGTCTTTGCCGTCACGAATGTTAAGGTTGTTCGCGTCGCGCCTGTTTATCTCAATGAACATGTCCTGCTGCAGTTCCGCCAGCCAGGCATTTGAACGGGATTCATCACCACCGCCCTCATACTCAACCAGTCGGCCTGACGTCAGAATGATGGGGAAGTCCTTGCTGAAGTCCTTTTTCTGAATGGACTCGTACAAGGTTGGCACGCGCCAGAAGTGCTTGTCCTCATAGGTGGGGTAGTCCTTGACCAGGTCCCGGCGCGGGGTGTAGAGCGGCTCGCGGTGAATTGGCACGGGGTCCGGGAAGTTCCAGACCACGGTACGCGCCTTGGCGTTACCAAAGGGTGCACACTCGTGCTTGATGGCGACACGCTGGATTCCGCCTGAAAGATCGGTCTTCCAGTTGGTTTCGGGGCCCGCAATTGCATCAATAGTGGCGCGCTCTTCGGCCGTCAGGTCCTTATCCCACCCCAGGTCCATCAGCATCTGCATGGTGAACTCGGGGTACCCGTCTTTGATCTCGGAGTTCTTCGAGTAAACGCCGTCAGCAAGCAGGCTCTGGCCGTTGCGCTCGACGCCGAACCGGGCACGGAAGGTGAGTCCGCCCTGGGACACCGGCAGGGACATATCGTACAGGTTCGCCGTTCCCGGATGGTTCATTTCCGGCGTGCCCCAGGATGGCCACGGCAAACCGTAGAAATCACCATCACAGGGTCCACCTACCGCACGCAGGCTGGTCTTGTCGAATTGGTGCTGGTACTGCATGTGCTTCTTCAGGCGTTCGGGCGATTGGCCGG
The DNA here is from genome assembly GCF_030540945.1 of Marinobacter sp. SS8-8. NCBI lineage: Bacteria > Pseudomonadati > Pseudomonadota > Gammaproteobacteria > Pseudomonadales > Marinobacteraceae > Marinobacter > Marinobacter sp. SS8-8. The sequence continues at coordinate 23,999 of NZ_JASSVN010000022.1, forward strand.
TGTAGCCGATGGTCCACATACCGCGGTTGAATTCGCGAGTGATGTCCTCAATCGACGGCTTGTCGCCTTCAATGGCAATATTGCGGAACATGCGATCCGTGAAACCGAACTTGTCCGCAAACAGCTTCATGATCTCGTGATCAACTTTCGAATCGAACAGTGGCTCGACAACCTTTTCGCGCCATTGAATCGACCGGTTCGAAGCGGTTACGGAACCATAGGTTTCGAACTGGGTGGTTGTTGGCAGCAGGTAGGCGCCTTCCTTGCGATCATGCAGCACCGCTGAAACAGTTGGGAAGGGGTCCACGACGACCAGCATGTCCAGCTTTTCCATGGCGTCTTTCATTTCAAGCATGCGGGTCTGCGAGTTGGGCGCGTGGCCCCATAGAACCATGGCTCGGGTGTTATCCGGCTGCTCCAGGTTTTCCTTGGCTTCCAGGACACCGTCGATCCAGCGTGACACCGGAATCCCTTTCTCGTTCATCATGGCTTTGGACTTGCCGTTTTTGTCCCACACGGCAAACCGACCCTTGAGCCAGTCCAGGTCTTCCTCCCAGACCCTTGCCCAGTGAGCCCAGGCGCCAGCACTCAGGCCGTAGTAGCCGGGCAGGGTATCGGCCAGGACACCCAGGTCAGTGGCACCCTGCACGTTGTCGTGTCCGCGGAAGATGTTGGTGCCGCCACCAGCAACGCCTATGTTGCCCAGCGCCAGCTGCAGTATGCAGTATGCGCGGGTGTTGTTGTTGCCATTGGAGTGCTGGGTGCCACCCATACACCAGATCACAGTGCCCGGGCGGTTATTAACCAGGGTGCGCGCAACGCGCTCAAGCTGTCCTCCGGGTGCACCGGTTACACGCTCGACCTCCGCCGGGGGCCAGCGCTTGACCTCGTCGCGGATGTCCTCCATACCCCACACCCGGGTTCTGATGAATTCTTTGTCTTCCCAGCCGTTTTCAAAGATGTGCCACAGGATGCCCCAGATCAGCGCGACATCGGTACCCGGCCGGAGGCGAACAAACTCATCGGCATGGGCCGCGGTGCGCGTGAAACGCGGATCGCAGACGATGAGCGGCGCGTTGTTTTCTTCCTTGGCTTTCAGGACGTGCAGCAGCGACACCGGGTGTGCTTCGGCGGGGTTGCCCCCGATAATGAAGATCGCCTTGGAGTTGTGGATGTCGTTGAACGAGTTGGTCATCGCGCCGTAGCCCCAGGTATTCGCTACGCCGGCTACCGTCGTTGAGTGACAGATCCGGGCCTGGTGATCGACGTTGTTGGTGCCCCAGTAGGCCGCGAATTTACGATAGAGATAAGCCTGTTCGTTGCTGAACTTCGCACTGCCCAGCCAATAGACCGAATCGGGGCCGCTCTCTTCACGAATTTGCAACATCTTGTCGCCGATTTCGTTGATCGCCTGGTCCCAGGAAATCTTCTGCCACTGGCCGCCGACCATTTTCATCGGGTGCTTCAGGCGGCGCTCATTGTGCGCACTCTCACGCACCGCTGCGCCCTTGGCGCAGTGGGCGCCCATGTTGATGGGGCTGTCCCAGCCAGGTTCCTGGCCCGTCCAGACACCATTCTGGACTTCGGCCTCGACCGTGCAGCCGACCGCGCAATGGGGGCACACTGACTTTTTACGAACAACTTCGCCGCCCGCCGTCGACGGAGCCGCAGCCTCAACCCGCCCAGACGTCAGCGACAATGCCGCCAGGCCACCCACTGCGACACCGGAGGCCGTTAAAAACTCACGGCGGTCCAAAGTCTTGGCAGCGAGGGATGAAAGTAAAGATCCCGCACGGGGGCCTTTCGCTACCCCGTTGGTCTTCTTTCGTAACATGTCACATACCTCTCTCTTTTTATTCTCGTTTTTCTGGAGGTGTGATCATCCAAGAGCATCGCGCAACCTTGAATGATTCACGCGTCCTCAAAAGCGAGCCGATTCGAAATATTTACGTGTGTGTTCAGTGTCACGGAGCCCGCGGCTTTTAGCAGCGTCTTTTGTGACGGCCTCGGCTGCGGCGTTCGGTGCAACTGCCATGGCAGCGGCAGCCGGAGCTGCGGCCGCCGCCAGCCGCAAGAAACGGCGACGGCTGTTTTCAGGCTTCGGGTTGTCCATGGGATACCTCCCCCTGGGTTAAGGAATCGTTCAGATCCCGGTTACTGAATTGCAAAGGCATCCGTTTCTACGGTCATGAAAGCCCGCCCCAGCGAGCCCACAGGTGCGTAGAAGATGGCGCTTCGCGCTTCTTCCAGATCGGTAAAAAACAGTGCCGCCCACTTTGCCAGGTGCGCGTCAAAAAAGGCTTTTTGCGAAGGCAGATCGCTGTCGCACGGAAATTCACCGGCAATGATGCCCGCCATGATTTCACACAGCGTACCTATATGATCTTCGGGTTCTTTGATGTCGCTGCGGGTTTTGATGCCCCGGGCCATCAGATCGCTACGTAAATCCGCCAGGGGCTTCTCGTTCAAAAAACCGGTGAGGTAATAGCTGGCGTACGGCAACAGTTCACCACGACCGAGTCCAACGAACAGGTTGTTGTACTCCTTTTCAAGGTTAAAAGGCGTGGTGCGCTGGGCCAGGGCGGCCAGATTCTTCGAGGCGCGCCCCAGGAGGGTGTCGTCACCCTGCAGGGAAGCCAATCCTCCGAGCAGGTCACTCGACGGTGGGTTGCCGAGCAAGACACCCAGTAACCGGTAGATCTGGGCACGCGCGCGATCTTCGTTGGTGATCGAGCGGGGGCACTGAACTTCAGCAGTGTTGACCAAGTCTCAGTCCTTAGCTTTATTGTTTGAATTTTGCACTATTAACCTTTATAGCGCCGATCCACCGCCGGCGCAACTATGCACCGGGGCACGATTAATCAAAACGCATCCGGGGGCGATAGCGCGGTACGGGTTCCGCTTCAGTTTCGCTCACTATCGGTTCGAAACTGTTCGCATCGGGCAATGGCTTAACAGCAGTTTCGGGCTCTGATCTCCCGGCGCCTCCCCCGGGCTCAACCGGTTCCGGGTCTTCGGCTGACGCCTCGATAGGATTGTCGAACTGCCCATCAGCTTTCGCGGTTTTATCAATCAGACCCTGGCCCACCTTGTACAGCGTCTTTGCGCCGCTAACCGCGGTGCCGGCGTCAGTAAAATCTTCGTCGTAGTCATTCAGGCCATCCAGAACCGCCAGCACGGGGTTGGATTTCCACAGCACCCGCAGGGCCCTGCGGCGCAGCAAATCAGGAATCTCTTTTCGCATGAACCCTGTGATGTCGGTGCCCAGTTCGATGGTGTCCGGATCAGGCAGCCCATACTTCTCCAGCACCTCCTGCTCCGGCAAGGCTTCATTGCGAGCGAGCTCCTGTGCTTCGGGAGATGGCGCGGACTCAACAGTCGAAGGGGAGGCAGGCTCAGCCTTTCTGTCGGCTTCGGTTTTTCTGCGCGACCAGCGCTGTAAACGTGACTCAGTCATCACTGCACCCTTGGTTTTCTGATATTGGAAGGTGCACGGTAAACGTCGCTCTCCTGACGGATACGCGGGTCGCCTTTGGCGTCCTCAATACCATCCACACGGATCTCGTCACGACGGCGTTTCTTGAAAGGCTCCTCGATATAGTGCATATCGATAAACTCTTTGATCCAGGCCGCCAGAGACTCGGGAATCGGAACCGCCTCGACTATGTTTTCGCCACTATCCAGGGCATCCAGCGCCTCATGGGCACTGGCAGTAATGGCGCTGACAGTCCATCCGGACGGGGACCGGCTGGTCTGATCCTTATCCATTACGACCCAGACGGAGGGAACGGTCATGTTCAGGGAGACCAGGTAACCCTCAACATCAGCGCGGAACAGTTCCATCGTGACGGTGTCCGCGTGATAATCGACCACCTCGCCCTCGCGGACCAGCTCTTTCCAGAACGCTTCCGGTGCCCCCGGTATAACAGCGACGGGCTTCCAGATATCCCGCGCCCAGCGGGTTACGCCTGGCGACCGGCGAACAATGGCGCCGACCTGTAATTCGCGTCTCCAATGATCGGTATGACTACTCATGGCATCTCTCTTCTGTTATAGCTTAAAACTAGCAGGGCCAGAACGATTATCCAATTGTCCAAAAGTAAATGGCTGTGGCATGCTCAGAAAGCGAAACTGATACGTACACGCATAACAACAACGAAATGAGTCGAATTCCTGATGACGGCACACAAGACCCTACTGTTATGTACCTGCGACAAAACACAGTCCTTCGATCCAGAGGCACTGCGGACGGCGGCGTCAACCGGGCAGGTGATCGCGGTAGATCAACTGTGCGGCAAAGATATGAAGACTGCCGCTGACCACCTGGGCGCCAGTAACGAATTGCTCATAGCCTGTGGCCAGCAGGCCGCTTTATTCGAGCGTCTGGGTGAGGACGTATACGCTGAGATTCAGCACTGCGCGCCGTTCAGTACCATCGACATTCGGGATCGCGCCGGCTGGAGCGCCTCCGGCGCCAGGCCCGAGCGCTTGCACGCCAAACAGGCAGCCCTGATCGCAGCGGCTCAGCTTCCGGCTCCCAAGGCGCCGGCCAAAACCATTCAGTCCAGCGGCGTCTGTTGCATTGTCGGCCCCACCGAGCAGGCCATCCGGATGGCCGAGCTGGTGCAGGACGAGCTGGGCGTCACCTGTATCGTTAATGATGCAGGCCCGATACAGCTACCCTCCGCTGCTTACGACGTGGCCAGGGGGCAACTGACCGGGGCCTACGGGGCGTTGGGCAACTTCAAACTGGAATTTGCCCGGTTGCAGGCCCTGAATCCCGCCGGCCGGGGTGAATTGGGTTACGGTGAGGTGAAGGCCACCGCCCGCAGCGAGTGCGACGTATTCATTGACCTGCGAGGTGTCGGTCCCGCGTTTCCCAGCCATCAGAAGCGCAACGGCTATTTCTGGGCTGATCCGGTCAAAGCCGGGGAATTAGAGCGTATAGCACTGACGGCGAGAGAGCGGGTCGGTGAGTTCGAGAAAACTGTGTATTTCAGGTTGGAAGAATCCCTGTGTGCGCACTCCCGGGCAAACAAGACTGGGTGTACCCGCTGCCTGGACGCCTGCTGCACCGAGGCTATTTTTTCCGCCGGGGACCACATCCAGATCGATTCGGATATTTGCGCTGGTTGCGGGTCCTGTGCGGCGGTCTGCCCCACGTCCGCGGTGACCATGAACGAAACCCCGTTCGAGGCCCTGGTCAAAGCCATGGATGTGATGGCGAGGGTTTATCGCGAACATACCCATGAAGCCCCGAGACTGGTTTTTCACACCTTGAAAACGGGTGGTGATGCCATCACCTACCTGGCGCGATACGACGATGGGCTGGCGGATGATCTGATTCCGCTGGGACTGGAGAATACAGACCGGGTCGGCCATGCCGAGATAATGGCCGCGTTGGGGGCGGGCTACGCCGAAGTGCTGATCCTTGCCGACAACGAGATAGACCGCCGGGCGGTGGCGCCGGAAGTTGAACTGGCCCAGGCCATGCTTAAAGGCACCCGCAATTCGCCAAGCCGGGTGCGGATTATTTCCGCCATTGAACTCTGCGACGCCGGCGACAACGCCGGGCGGGTAAGTGAGCCGGTTTTGCTGGTCGGGGGGCGCCGGGACATCATACGGGTTACCGTTGCCGCGATGGCGGACGGGATCGAAGCGCCGATTCCGCTGCCCGTGGGTGCACCCTATGGCGCCATAGAAATTGATTCCGACAAGTGCACCCTCTGTCTGGCCTGCGTATCACTGTGCCCGACCGGTGCTCTTGGCGACCATCCGGACCGGCCAGAGGTTCGGTTCACAGAAAACGCCTGCGTTCAATGCGGTGTCTGCAAAAGCACCTGCCCCGAGACGGCCATTACTCTCAAGCCCCAGTTGGACCTGTCGAAGGATGCCCTGAGTGCCCGGACATTGCATGGCGAGGACCCCTTCGAATGCATCAAATGCGGCACTCCGTTTGGCGTCGCCAGCACCATTAACCGGATCGTTGAAAAACTGGAAAACCAGCACTGGATGTATAAGAACTCGGATAACGTCCAGCTCATCAAGATGTGTGACGACTGCCGGGTCAAAGCCCAGTTCCACGGCGATAACGCGCCCATGGCGGGTGGAGCACGTCCCCGGGTGCGCACCAGTGACGACTATCTGGACAGCTGAAAACAACGGGACACGACATGATTGAGTACACCGAAGTAGGAAAAAAGCCGAACCTGATCGGTACCGACGCGCCCCGCCCGCAAGACAAAAATCCGAAGGGGATTGATCGCATCATCGCCATTGCCTCGGGTAAAGGCGGCGTGGGCAAGTCCACTGTGTCGTCCAACCTGGCTGTTGCGCTGGCCTCAAAAGGTCTCAAGGTTGGCCTCTTGGATGCCGACGTGTACGGCCCCAGCCAGCCCCGCATGCTGGGTGTCTCGGGCCGCCCGTCCAGCCCCGACGGGCATACCATCCTGCCTTTGCGCAATCACGGCGTAACCCTGATGTCCCTGGGCCTGATGGCCCCGGATGACGAGGCCATCGTCTGGCGCGGGCCCATGCTGATGGGCGCCCTGCAACAGATGATGAACCAGGTGGACTGGGGCCGGCTGGACGTGCTGCTGGTGGATCTGCCCCCGGGTACCGGTGATGTTCAAATGACCCTGAGCCAGAAATTCTTCGTTGCTGGTGCGGTTGTGGTCTCGACACCACAGGACATTGCCCTGATGGACGCTCGCAAAGGCATAGATATGTTCAACCGGATGGACGTGCCGCTCTTTGGCTTGATTGAAAACATGGCCTCCTTTGTGTGCGATGGTTGCGGTAAGGAGCATCATCCGTTTGGCCACGGTGGCGCCCGGGCGGAAGCGGAAAAGCTGGGCGCGCCCTTTCTGGGTGAGATCCCGCTGGACCTCGACATCCGTGTGGGTTCGGACGGTGGTGTCCCCATTGTGGTATCAAAACCGGAAAGCTCCCAGGCACAGGCCTTCCAGCGTATCGCCGATGAAATTGTCGCCTCTGACGTCTACGCCCGGGCCATCCTGTGATCGAGTCACCCCTGTTCCCGCCGTTACTCACGGGAGAAGTGGTGCCCAGGCACACGGATCCCTTTGATAAGGCTGTCAGCCGGGCCATGGCGGGTGTCGATTCGGGCACAGTTTTCTACTCCGAGACCGGTGACAACTTGTGTGCGGCCCTGGTGCTGGCGCCGGAAACACCCCTGGAGGAGGCCATCCAGGCCGTCTACGTTGCCCAGATAGGTCTGGCCGAGAGTCTGGGCGCGCTGGCCCCACCGGAAGTGCCTGTGCACTTTGTATGGCCTGATCGGATCAAGGTCAACGGCGCGGTCTGTGGTGGTGTTCGCTTTGCAGCGGACGTGTCAGATTCTAAAGCCCACCCCAACTGGCTGGTTATTGGCATCGAAGTGCCCTTCATGCATTTGAGCGGCGAGCCGGGCGAAAACCCGAATCAAACCTGTCTGTATGAGGAAGGTTGCGTCGATATCACTCCCATGGCGCTGCTGGAGAGCTGGTCCAAACATACCCTGCTGTGGCTGACCTACTTCCTGGACAGCGGATTTGAGCGCATACACAACGAGTGGCGGCCACGCTGCGACACCCTGGGCAAAATGATCGACCGGCCAAAGCCCGGCATCTTTGTCGGACTGGATGAAAAGGGCCGGATGCTGTTGCGTCAGGGTGTGATGACTGAGACAGTGAGTCTGATTGAATTTGCGGAGCACCTATGAAACTGGCCCGAACCCTGCGACTGGATATATCCGATGACAATGTGTTTGAGATGCCAGCCCCCAGCGGTGAGTGGGCCATCTCTGGTGGATTTGAATTTTCCAACTGGACAGAAGCGGATCTGAAGGGTAAGGCCCGTCAGGCCTTCAGCAACGGTTGGTACAGCATCGAATCCGGTGGCCGCGCCAGTTTTGTTGGCGTGTGCAATATCACTGAAGCGGAATTGGAGCAGTTGCGCCAGACCCTGGCGCAAACCTTTGTTGAGTGTTACGGCGCGCCGGATATCGACGCCGCCTACCCGGTCGCCTGCAACGAAATCGACCAGATGCGCAGCATGTGTGAGGATTTCGAGGACAACACCCTGCTGATGGTCAGCCGCGCACTGACCGAACTGGGTGTTGAGGAAACCTACCAGAGCCGCGCGCCGCAGGATGCATCGCTCGAGGCCTTCGCCGTGCACGGCAGCTACGAATAATCACAGCCCGAAGCTGCCGTAGGGAATAAATCGGACGGGGGTCCCCGGCTCTATCTGCTGAGCACTCTCATCCAGTTCCACCAAACCTTCGGACCAGGCCAGACCGGTCACCCGGCCCGATCCCTCCGAGCCGAAGGCCTCAACCTGCCCATCACGGACCCGGGCGCGCAACATCTCGCTGCGCCCCGGCTTCTTGTTCTTTGAAAAATTAGCGGGCATGGCATAGCCCTGGGGTACGAACCATTCACCCCCTGCCAACAGCGCCATCGCAGGAGCGCCAAAGCGCAGCGCGCAGACCCAGGCGGCAACCGGATTGCCCGGCAAACCGACTATGGGTGTGCCCTGGAACATGGCCAGCGCCAGGGGCCGGCCCGGCTTGATCGCGATGCGCCAGTTGCTGATGTCGCCATGGGCCTTCAGCGTTTTCGACACATGATCCTCGTCACCGGCAGAAATGCCGCCACTGGTCAGGATCAGGTCGCACTGCTCAGCGCCGCGCTCCAGGGCCGCTTTGACGTCTCCCGCCCGGTCAAGCACATGGCCCAGGTCCACCAGTTCATAGCCGAGTCTCGCCACCAGGGCACTCAGCATCGGGCGGTTGGCGTCATAGATCTGCCAGTCGGTGACCGCGGAACCAACCGGCTTTACCTCATCACCCGTGGAAAGGACGCCCACTCGCAGCCGCTGATACACATCCACCGACTCGATACCGACGCTGGCGAGGACGGAAATCTGGGTAGGCGTCAGGCGGGTACCGGCGGTAAGAATCCGATCCTGCGCCTGGATGTCCTCGCCAGCCTTGCGGGCATTGGCTCCCGCTTTTAGCGTACCGTTCAAATGCAGGTGTCCGTCGATGACGTCGCAGTCTTCTTCCAGGACCACGGTATCCGTGCCGGCGGGAATGACTGCACCGGTCAGAATCCGGATGGCGTGGCCCTCAGGTACAAGCTCCCGGTAGGGCTCCCCGGCGGCGCTGCGACCGTCGACCAGAGGCAGGGTGCAGGGGGCATCCGTCAGGGGGCCGGCAAAGGCATAGCCATCGACTGCGGAATTGTCGCTGGGGGGATGGGCGCGAGGCGCATGGACGTCGCTCGCCAGTATCCGGCCATTGACCTGTGACAGCGGAACGGATTGCTCCACGCCCACCACAGGGTGCAAGCGTGAACGTAACCGTTCCAGGGCCTCGTCTACCGGCGTCCAGTTCACCCCGGGGGGCAGGGCAAAACAGTCGTTACGAAGCGGGTTCATGGCTCTCCCGTTCATGGTTGTACCTTTCATGGTTTTCCCCGTGGTTTTTCAGGGTTCAGAATAAAGTCAGCGATTCCGGATACATCGTTCAAGTCAAAGCAGGGGCCCGCAAACTCCGAGGCATAGTCCGTTGCCACAGCAATAATACTGGCGTTTTCCGGGTGGAGGGGCGCACGGGAGCTTTCCCGCCTGTGCACCTCAATTTTGGGGTGTGAATGGGTCTTGAAACCCTCGACCACAACCCAGTCGCAGGGGCCAAGCCGTGCCAGCAATTCATCCAGCGTCGGTTCTTCGGCGCCGCGCAACTCGTGCATGATGGCAAAGCGCTGCCCCCCTGCCAGAATGACCTCGCGAGCACCGGCATCACGGTGTTGGTAACTGTCGGTGCCTGGCTGGTCCACATCCACCCCATGATGGGCATGTTTGATCGAGTTAACCGTTAATCCTCTGCCGGACAGCTCACGAATCAGGGCGGCGGCCAGGGTGGTCTTTCCGCAGTTTTTCCAGCCCACGATGCCGATGACGTTCACTTCAGATGCTGCTCCGCCCAGGCCAGGTCTTCCGGCGTATTAATGTTGAAAAAGTCGTCCTCACCAAACATCACCAGCGTCTCACCCTTGGCCTGGGTCCATTGACGAATCTTGCGTACTCCGTCGTTCAGGGCGGCTCGCAGATCATGCCGCAACGCAACCTGCCAGCGGCCAAAGGTTGGTTGGGGAAGCCGGCCGCGCTCCGGATCCGGCGTGGCTGCCAGCACCACCGGGGTATCGTATTCGGCCAGCCTTGCAGCCAGATCCCGAGGGAACGACGGAGTATCCGCGGCAACGCTGATCAGCCACTCATGGCCCTGTTCGGCCGCCCAATCCATGCCCGCGAGCACACCCGCCAGCGGGCCTGCATGGCCGGCGACAGAGTCGGCAACCACCGCCAGACCCAGATCATCAAAACGGCTCAAGTCCCCGTTGGCGTTTAACACCACAGCGTCGACCTGCGGCGTGATTCGATCAATGACACGTTGGATCAGTGACTGATCACCCAGCATCAATCGCCCCTTGTCACCGCCACCCATTCGGCTTGCCTGGCCGCCTGCCAGAATCACTGCGCAATCAGTCATGCTGAGCCTCCGTCAATCATGCTGAGCGCCTTTGCGCCGCATTTTTTTGTCCTCCTCCGGAACCTGCGAAAGGTCCTGATCGAACACCAGGCGGTGCTGGCCACTGAGGCAGGTGAATTTCCGGCCCCGCATCCTTCCGACCAGCGTCAACCCGACCTGTCGGGCAATATCGACACCCCATGCGGTAAAGCCCGACCGGCTGATCAGCGTCGGGATTCCCATCAGGGCCGTCTTGATCACCATTTCGGAGGTCAGACGACCCGTGGTGTAGAGGACTTTATCGGCCGCCGGGATGCCGTTCAAGTGCATCCAGCCCGCAACCTTGTCGACCGCGTTGTGACGCCCGACATCTTCCATATAAGCCAGGATTTCACGGCCCTGACACAGGGCAGTGCCGTGAATGGCACCGGTTTCCATGTACAGGCTGGGGGTGTGGTTAATCTGGTAGGAAAGATCATAAAAGGTGCTGGTGTGCACCGGCGTATCCGGTAGTGACAGCCCTTCAAGCCCCGCCATCATGTCACCAAACACGGTGCCCACGGCGCAGCCGGAGGTCCGGGTTTTCTTTTCCAGCTTGGACTCTACATCGGTAACATCCGCGGTACGGACTACAGCGACTTCCAGCTCTTCGTCGAATTCAATCTTCGTGACCTGATCGGTTTCTTTCAGCATACCCTGATTGAGCAGGAAACCGAGGGCCAGGTACTCCGGGTGATCGCCGATGGTCATGGCCGTGACGATCTCCTGGCTGTTCAGGTAGATGGTCAGGGGGCGCTCCTCGATCACGCTGATCGATTTCCCCTGGCCGGCTTCATCAACACCCTCGACGGTGCGGGACAGCCGGGGGTCTTTGGGATCGGGTAGAAGGGGTGCAATCATCATTATGGTTCCGTTCCGTACATCAGCGTTACTGGATTGAATCTCGGCAAACGGCGACAGTGATCAGCCTATTTGGCGTTTGGGAAAAACAGCTGTTTGCCGTCAACCCGATAGCCGGCAATGGCCGCTTGACCGGTTTCGGAGAGCAACCATTGTGCGAAGGTTTCCGCCGCTTCACGATTCACGTTGGGGCACTTGTCAGGACTGACGGGAATAACACCGTATTGATTGAACAGGGAAGAGTCTCCCTCGAATAAAAGGGTGCCGTCCTGTTTGTTGGCAAATGCGATCCAGGTGGCTCTGTCAGTCAACACATAGGCGCCCAGGCTCACACCGGTATTCAGGGTTGCGCCCATGCCGCTGCCGGTTTCAAGGTACCATTGACCGGATCCTTCGGTGGGGTCGACAGACGCCGCCTGCCACAGTGTACGTTCTTTTTTGTGGGTGCCCGAGTCATCACCCCGTGAGGCAAACTTGGCCCCGGCTTGCTGGATTCGCTGCATGGCATCAACAACATCGCTGGCCTGTGCCAGATTTGCGGGATCGGCTTTGGGGCCGATGATGACGAAGTCGTTGTACATCAGGTCGCGGCGGTAGTCGCCATAGCCGTCAGCGACGAATTTTTCTTCAGCTGGCCTGGCGTGAACCAGAAGCACATCGCCATCGCAGCGCATTGCATTTTTGATCGCCTGCCCCGTGCCCACGGCGACCACATTGGCCTGAACACCGGTATCCCTTTCCACTAACGGTAAGAGGTATTCGTACAGGCCGCTATTCTGGGTTGAGGTGGTGGATTGAACGATGATGGTATCGGCGTGGGTGTGAGCGCTGAAAGCCAGCGCAACGCAGGTGAAAAAACGTTTCATAATGGCCCTCTAGAACAGAATTTCGCCCGCCAGGTATGCTTTGGCCGTCCGAGTTTGGGGCGCGGTAAAAAACTGCTCCGCCGGACTTTGCTCGGCTACCTGCCCATTGGCTATAAATACGATTTCATCAGCCAGACGTCTAGCCTGACATTGGTCGTGACTGACCAGAATGACCTTGGTCCCCCGGGCGCTTTGGGCTTTGACCAGGGATTCAATTAATAGCACCGATGCCGGGTCCAGGCTAGCCGTTGCCTCATCCAACAGCAATAAAGCAGGTTCATTCAACAGGGCTCGTGCCAGGGCCAGTCGTTGTTGTTCTCCACCGGACAGCATCCGGGCCGGTTGGCCGGCCCGGTCAGTCAAGTTGACAGACTCCAGAGCCTGAATCAAACGCCGGGGATCGGTTTTGGCGATCCCGGGGGCCGCAAAGGCCAGATTCTGTAACACAGTCCGGCGCAGTAGTACCGGTTGCTGAAAGACCATGGCCTGCTCATCTCGGCTATTGGCCACGGTCAGGGGGCCCAGTGTAATCACGCCCTGATCCGGAATGATCAGCCCGTGCAAACAGCGAAGGAACATGGTTTTACCCGCGCCGTTCGGGCCCATAATCACCGTGATGCCGGGCTCATAAATCCGCAGGTTTACACCCTGCAACACGGCCCGATTGCCTTTAATAAGGCGCAGATCACTGATACATATGGGCAAGAGTGAGCTAGGCATATTGGCGCTTCGCAGCGTATTCACGGATGCCGATCACCAGTGCGTTGACCAGCAGTGACAGTGTGAGCAACACAGCACCCAGGGCCAAAGCCAGAGTCAGGTTGCCCTTGGAGGTTTCCAGCGCAATGGCGGTGGTCATTACACGGGTTAAATGATCAATGTTGCCGCCGACGATAATAACGGCGCCAACCTCGGCAATAGCCCGGCCGAAGCCCGCCAGAATGCAGGTAGTCAGCGCATAGCGCGCATCCACCATGTAGGCCGCCACCGCGCGGCGCCCGGTGATACCCATGGAGTAGAACGTATCCCTGTACTCCTGATGAAGGTGCTCAATCACCTGATTCGACAGCGCCGCAATAATCGGGGTAATCAGCACCACTTGCGCAATAATCATGGCAGAGGGTGTGTACAGCAGGCCCAGCCAGCCCAGCGGACCGGACCGTGACAGCAGCAAATACACAATCAACCCCACAACCACCGGGGGAATGCCCATCAGCGCGTTCAGCAAAAGAATGCAGAATTTGCGCCCCGGAAATCTGGTGATCGCCAGCCAGGTCCCCAGGGGCAAAGCGATGACCGCGGATATCACCAGTGCAGTGACACTCACCCGAATGGACAGCCAGAGAATTTCGAACAGATCTGAGTCCAGCGTGATAATCAGTCGAAAGGCTTCAGACAAAGCATCCATTTATAAGGATAGTCCTGAATTAGTTCATCGAAGATTCAATCCTCTTTGCTGCGGATTCGCAAGGTTTTTAGCGGGTTTATGTTTCAGTCCACCAGTATCCGCTCAAGTGCCGCCCGGATTTCGCCGGGGATGGAGGTCGGAGCATTATTCCTGCGGTCCACGAACACATGCACAACCTGCCCGAATGCGGCTGCTTTTCGATCACCTTTCCTGAAAACGCCAACCTCGTAAGTCACCGAACTGCTGCCGATTTTTACCACGCGGAGCCCCGACTCGATGGCCTCGGGATAGGCTGCCGGTTTTCGGAACTGACAGTTTGAACTGACAATGTATCCGACGATGGGGGCGTTGTGGATATCCAGGCCTCCCTCATCAATCAGATACTGGTTTATGGCAGTGTCGAAGTAGGAATAGTAGGTGACGTTATTGATGTGCCCATACACATCGTTGTCCATCCATCGCGTGGTGATGGGGTAAAAAATGGTGAAGTCTTCTCGTTCCAATGTCGGGCTCCTGAATCTGGGTTAGGCCGGATTGTTCAACTGTAAGAGCACAGTTTTCTCACATAAAGAGAACCGGTCCGGAAATCGTTCCGGGAAACAGGGCCCCCGACCGCTTCGACTAATCAAACAGGACAACCTGGCGGACTGCCTTGCCTGAGGCCAGCTTTTCAAATCCCTCGTTAATCTGGTCCAGCCTTAGCGTACCACTGAGCAGTTTGTCCACCGGCAGCTTGCCCTGACGAAACAGAGTGACGTAGCGGGCGATATCACGTACGGGCACGCAACTGCCGACATAGCTGCCTTTCAGGGTGCGTTCTTCGGCAACCAGGCTGACCTGCTGGATGGCGACTTTCTTTTCCGGATGGGCCAGGCCGCCGGTGACGGTGGTGCCACCACGGCGGGTGATCTGGTATGCGAACTCCAGGGCCTTTTCGGAGCCGGCCATTTCAATCGCGCAGTCCACGCCGCCGCTGGTCAGGGTTTTGATCTTGTCCCCGCAACCATCTTCACCGGAGTTGAAGGTGTGGGTCGCGCCCAGTTCCTTCGCCAGCGCAAGCTTGTCGTTGTCCAGATCAATCGCGAACACCTCGCCAGCTCCGGCTACCAGGGCGCCCAGTACGCTGTTGAGGCCGACCCCACCGAGACCAATGACGGCTACGGTCTGCCCCGCCTTGATGCCTGCGGAGTTGATGGCGGCACCGACGCCGGTCAGTACCGCACAACCGAACAGTGCGGCGTGATGCAGGGGTAGCGCTGGATCGACCTTGACCAGGGAGTCCCGCGATACCACCGCATGATCGGCAAAGGCGGAAACCCCCAGATGGTGATTGATGGCGGTGCCATCCGCCCGATGCAGGCGGTGTTCGCCGCTGACCAGGGTGCCGGCGTTATTGGTTTTCGCAGCAGGCTCGCACAGGGCCGGCCGGCCTTCCGCGCAGGGGGCGCAGTGGCCACAGCTGGGTACAAATACGGCAACCACATGATCGCCTTCTTTCAGGTCGCGGACCCCGTTGCCGACCGATTTCACAACCCCGGCCGCTTCGTGGCCCAGGGCCATGGGCACCGGGCGCGGCCGGTTACCGTCGATCACCGACAGGTCGGAGTGGCACAGGCCGGCGGCTTTGATTTGCACCAGCACCTCATTATCGCCAGGCGGGTCCAGTTCCAGTTCTTCAATGACGAGTGGTTGGGTGTCCTGATAAGGGCGTTCGGCACCAATGGCTTGCAGAACAGCTGCACGAATTTTCATTGCATTTCTCCTCGGTCAATCGTTGTTCGAGGCTCAGTCCACTGACGCCGATGCGTGTTCACGACCCGCCGAAACGGAGCCGCGTTCGATGCGCCAGGTGGCGTCTACCAGATCCGCAGAGTGGGTGTCGTCCGACTCTGCGATCAATACCGTCAGGCCTTCCCCGCGCAGGTCTGCAATGACAGACGTCAGTCGCATGGCCAGTACCGGCGCCACGCCTTCGAATGGCTCGTCCAGCAGGATCAGCTCCCGACCCGGTATCAGGGCGCGGCCCAGGGCGACCAGTTTTTGTTGACCACCGGAGAGCTGCAGGGCCTTGCGCTCTCCGAAATCGGCGATCTCCGGCATCAGGGAGTAAACCCATTTCAGGCGATCTTCACCGTCCTTGATTTTGTTTGCCCAGGCCGGCATCAGCATATTTTCGCTAACGGTCAGTTCCGGGATCAGACGGCGATCCTCTGGCATATAGCTGATGCCCATTCTGGCGCGGCTATGGGACGCATGGCGGGTCAGGTTCTCTCCCTTGAACTCGATCTTGCCGGCGGCCGATGGCAGCAGGCCCATGATGGCCTTGATCAGCGTCGTCTTGCCGGCGCCGTTATGGCCGATCAGGTTCGCCATCTCCCCGCCGGGAATGGTCAGGTTTATATCCCGCAGAATACCGATTTTTTCGATCAATACGTCAAGGTGAGTGATGTTAAGGCTCATGTCTGACGTCTCCCTGCTCGGTTTGGGGCTGGCGTTTACCGGTCACCAACTCCTGGACCTGTTCATCCGCAAGGACCTCGTCGATGACGCCATCCTTGATGACAACGCCGCTGGCGAAGGCCAGAACCCGGGTAACATAGCGCTGGACGATCTCCATGTCGTGCTCGACAAAAAGCACGGTCAGGCCCCGCCGGCGAACCACCTCCATTACGGTGTCCATCAGATTGTACTTCTCTTCCGTGCTGACGCCGCTGGTGGGCTCATCCAGCAGCAGCATCTTCGGCTCGCCCAGCATGGCAATCGCAATATCCAGCAGTTTTCGGGCACCCTGGGGCATGGCCGTGACCATTCCATCCCTGTACTGAGTGATATTCATCTGCTCCAGAATCTCGTCCGCTGCCGAAATACGTTCCGGCGTGCGCACCGGGCGTGTCATGTTCAGTTGCCGGCCTTCAGCAGCGGACAGGGCGATCGCGAGATTGTCCAGAACGGAAAGTTCCAGGAAAAGCTGTGGAACCTGGAACGAGCGAGCCAAGCCACGGCGCATAAGTTTCCGGGGGCCGAGATTTCTGATGGGCTGGCCATCAAAGTTGATGACACCGGAGGAGGGCGGCAGATAACCGGTTACCATATTGATAAAGGTGGTCTTGCCCGCCCCGTTCGAGCCGATGACCCCGACGATTTCCCCGTCCGTGATGGTGACATTGATATCATCAGCGGCAACCACGGCACCAAAATAGCGGGAAAGGCCTTCCGTCTTCAGTATGTCGGTCATGCTTCAGCGCCCCGCTTTCGGATGAACAGACTCCAGATACCTTTGGGCAGGAACAGGATAATCAGTAGCAGAACTATGCCCAATATGAGTTGCCAGGAATTGGGAAACAGCTCGACCGCGTAGGTCCTCACCAGGATAAAGATGAACGCAGCAATAAACGGCGCAGCAACGTGGCCCGTCCCGCCAAGCAGTGCAATGAACACAAACTCACCGGAAATCGTCCAGTAAGCCATGGTGGGATCAACATGCCCTGCCGTCAGGGCCGTCAGTGAACCGCCAACGGACCCCAGGGCGGCAGCAATGACGTAATTGATGTACAGCACCTGGCGCCGCGAGATCCCCATGTATTCAACGCGCACCTCATTCTCACGGATCGCCTCGCAAGCCAGCCCGATACTGGACTGGAAGTAGCGGTTCAGGAACAGTGCCGCGGCGAGAGCCAGGACGACCGCCAGCCAGAGAGTTGTGGTGCTTTCCAGGCCCTGGCCGGGTTGGTAACCCAGGATTGACCACTTCACCACGCCAAAGCCGTCCGTGCTGCCAAGTCCCTGGCTCTTCACGAGAATACCGTAGAGAATCATGGAAAAAGCCAGCGTGAGCATGGCGAAAAAGATTTCCCGATATCGCGTCAACAAAAGCCCCAACACCATGGCCAGGGCAACCGTTGCGATGATGCCCATGCCAATGAGGGCCAGCGCATCGGTCACACCGAGAAAGCGTCCACCGAGACCGACCGCATATCCACCCATGGAGTAGAACAGCCCCTGGCCAAAGGAAATCAGGCCTGCCCGCATTAGCATGACCACACCCATGACGACGAGGGCGGCGGCAATCGCCAGGGTCGATGTGAAGACCAGCCAGTCAGGGCTGATGAGCGATGAAAGCCCAAGCAACAGGGCTGCCACTATCAGCAACATTTCTGTTTTTTGCAGACGCATCATATTTTCCTCGCCGTGGCCCGGCCAAACAGCCCGTGGGGACGGAAGATCAGTACTGCAGCCATCACCGCATAAATGATGAACAGTTCCAGTTGCGGCATGGTATGGATCGAGGCCGCCCGGGCCAGACCGACGATCAGTGCCCCGATGGCGGCACCGGTAATGCTGCCCAGCCCACCGGTAACGACGACCGCGAAGGCCACGACAATGACCTCAACGCCGATGCCGGGAACCACCGAAATAATGGGTGCGGTAAAGCCACCGGCAATCGCGCCGAGGCCGGCACCGATCACAAAGGTCATGGTAAACATGCGGCGGACATTCACACCCATGGCCTCGGACACTTCGCGATCATGAATAATGGAGCGAAGGATCTTTCCGGTACGCGTACGCTCCAGCCAGAACCACATGATGGCGCCAACAACTGCGGATACGCCGATCACCATGATCTGGTAGCCGGATACCGTCAGCACACCAATATTGAAGCGGCCCAGGGCAGTGTAAGGCTGATAGGCGAAATAGGGTGTCGTTCCCCAGACGAGTTTCATAAGGTCTTCCAGGATCAACAGCAGGGCAAAGGTAACGATCAGCATCAGTACTTCGTCACGCCCATACATCAGTCGGAGGATTCCCCGTTCCATGATGAGGCCGGCTGCTGCTCCGATGGCGATGGCGCAGCCGGCAAGGAGCGCGAAGGCAATCCACAGTTGATCCCCGCCACTGGCGTAATACCAGCCTATGGATGAAGCCGCCGCGTATGCCCCGAGAGCGTATAGGCTGCCGTGGGCCATGTTCAGGATGCGCATAACGCCATAAATGACGGTCAGCCCAGCTGCAACAAGAAACAGCCAGGACGCGTAGATAAGGCCGTCTATCAGAATCGCCCAGATGGTTAACATCTGTGTCTACTCCTGCTGGAAGGGCTCCGGTACCTTATAATAAGCACCGGAACCCGAGTGATGGATCAGTCGCACTTGGCTTCAGGGAAGCCTGCCTTGATCCACTCCTGGGCATCGTGATTATCGGGCGGAGAGACACACTCACCGGCATAGGAGCGAACGTTACGCAACTCCGGCCCGGAATCCGGTGAATAGTAGTATTCGCCGTAGTACATCGGTTGCAACGCCTGATGGCCATTGGCCAGTGCCATCCGAACCTTGCCACTCACGGATTCGAAGGTTGCGTTTTTAAGAGTAGACGCAAGCTGCTCGTCCGACGGCTTGCCCTTGGCCCCGGAATTGTCAGCTGCGTACTTCAGCGCCAGCAGAGCCTGGGCCATCTTCGACGCAGGATAGCTGGGCGGTACGCCGTGCTTCGCTTCATAGGCTTTCGAGAACCAGTCACTCAGGTCGTTGTCTGGCATGAACGCACCGAAGGGGCCACGACCACCGATGATCGTGCCGTCAGGTGCCTGGTTTTTAAACCGGTTAAAACCGGATTCGCCAGTAGTCAGCACAGCCGTTGCCTGTTCGAGAAGCCCGCGCACATTGGCCTGTGCTACGAACGCCTCCATGTCGCCACCCCACATACTGGAATGAATGATTTCGGGACGACGGGTCTGGAGGGCGGAAATTTCGGTGCCGTAACTGCCCTGGAAAATCTGGGGCGTCTGGTTATCCACAAACTCGGTATCTGGCATCAACTGCTTCATGGACTCCCGGAAGTCATTCCAGGAATCCTGACCCCAGGCATAGTTCTGCTGGATACCGGCCACTCGCCTGATGTCCGGACGGGTTTCTTTCAGGTAGTGGGCGGCGGCAACGTTATCCGCGGTGGCATCAAGGCCGGTCCGGAAAAAGTACTGCGGGTTGTCCAGTTCCGGGAAAAGGCGCGGCGTGCCGCAGTCAAAGGCGATGGTAAATGTCTTCAGTTCTTCGGCGGCCGGGCTGACCGCCAGGCAATCACCACTGGAGATATAGCCGATCACCGCATCAACATTCTGACGCTGGACCAGGTTCCGGTATTCCTCAACTTGTTTGGTGGGGCCACCGGCTTCGTCGATGACCACCGACTCCAACTGCAGTCCGTTGATACCCTTGGTGTTGTAGGGCGCCGGCAGGGTGCCCTCGTTAATTGCCTTGATCACTGTCTCAGCGGCCTGCGCCGCCGGGACCCCGAATGGGCCAGATGCACCGCCGGACAGAAAAGTCACCAGTCCGACCTTGAAGGTGTCTTCCTGGGCGCTGGCGGAACCCGTGAAGCCCATGACACCGACAGAGGCTATGGCCAGCGAGGTGGCGGTGCCCAGGAGCTTCCGCTGCCAGGGTTTGGGTTGCAGGGAGTGTCCCATTGTCTTCTCCTTCATTGTTTTTGTGAAAAAGCAGCTGGCCAGAGGTCAGTTGCCGGATTCACCGCGTCGCTTCTTGACGAGAGCGGGGGACGGTTTCAGGGATTCAGCATCGTAAATACGCCAGTTGCCCAGCATGACTTGGGCCGGCGGATAGTGTGTGTTGGGTACCGGTATGCCGATCACTTGCGCCTGGACGATTTGGTGAGTGTCCGGGTCGATATAGGAGACATAACCCTCGGGATCCTTGGGCAGACGAATGTGCAATCCTTCCAGTGCCGAAATCATGGCGTCTGTGTCGGAGGCCTTGCCGGCCTGGCGAATTGCGCTGGCTATGATGAGCATGCCTGCGTAGGCCCCTTGCGCGGAGTAACTGGGATAGCGTCCCGACAGGGCGTGGAACCGGTTGACGAATTGGTGGTTCAGTTTGGTGTCGGGCCAGTTTACGTGGTGTCGGGCGGACAGGATGAGCCCTTCCGGGGCTTCCGGGCCCAGACTGACCAGGGTTTCGTAGTCGCCGCCGGCATCAAAATTGGCGACGCGCATCTGCAGGAACAGTCGAGTTGTGCGGGCCTGAGCGATAAAGGCCGTAAAATCGCCACCCCACAGAGCCACCACGAGTACGTCCGGCTGCGACTCAAGCAAAGCCTGGATATAAAGTGAGTAATCCGGCTCGTAGAGCTTGGGCCAGTATGTGCCCGTTACCTCATAGTCCACCCCGAGCAGTTCCAGCGCCTGCTGCAGGTCGCGCCAGGCGACCCTGCCATACTCATAATCCGGCCCAAGAAAAGCCAGCTTCTTCCAACCGGTTTTCTGTTGCAGTTCCTGCAGGTAACGCGCGCCAGCGGCATGGGAATACCAGGTGTCGCTGGAGACCCGGAAGTAGTATTCGTGGCCCTCCTCAAGAGTTGCTCTTGAGGAGGCATGGTCAGTGCCGATCAGAATGATCTTTCGTTGTTTCGCCAGGCGGCTGACAGCCATGCCCACACCCGAACTAACCATGCCGCAGAGGATGTTGGCGTTATCCTGGCGAATAAAGTCTTCCGCCATGCGAACGGCAAACGAAGACTTGGAGCGGGAGTCGTCGACGATCACCCGCAGCCTGGGCGCAGCAGGATCAGCGCTGAGTTCTTCAAGGGCGAGTTTTATGGCGACAATGCTGTCCCGGCTATAACTGGCGGAGCGACCGGTCATGGGATACATGCAGGCAACCGTGGCGTCGGCTGCATTTTTAGCGGCACCCAACTCGACCCGCCCCACCAGTGGTGTGGCCGGCACCCGGACTGCGGCCTGGCTCGAGTTCACGCCGAGCAGTATAACGGCAGCCAAACCCGCATAGACTGGCAAGCTGCCCAGGCAGGTCGCTGTGCAATCAATGAACAGAGCTTGGCGCAAGCGGGCCAGCAGTCCCGGCAACTCAGTCTCCCGAGCCGAACATATCCGGCGTGTGGTTATGTGTTTTTATTGTGAACCAACTGGCAGGACAGAACGCAAAACGGGTGCCAATGTACGTGAAAGGCGCATTCAGGCGGGGCGCAAGACGAATGAGGCTTCCCCGTCTCTACATCAGGCGGCGTTGTGAGCGCAAAGCGCTCAGAGCGGGCGGCGGCAGTGAGCGCTCTTCGCTCAATTATTCAGGTAATCCCCAAGCGTTGCAGACGGCGTTTGAAGGCATGCCGGGAAAGCCCCAGCTGTTCGGCCGCCTTACCCTTGTGGCCGTCGGTTTTTTCCAGGGCCTCCAGCACCAGCTGACGCTCCGCACGCTGAAGGTGCTGGTCAAGGGAGGATTCCCTCAACTGCTTGTTGTCTCCCGTAGACACGCTGGCTGCGTGGAATTCGGCGGGAAGGTGCTGCGGCTGGATCAACTGGCCGGGGTAGAGAATGGTCAGGCGCTCCACCAGATTGCGTAACTCACGAACATTGCCCGGCCAGCTGTAGGCCAGCATTAAATTCAGGGCCTCCAGGGGTATCTTGATAGGACGGCAGCTTTCTTCCCGGGCCTGTGAGTCAATGAAGGCGTCCAGCAATTCATGAAGGTCATCGCCTCGCTCGCGAAGCGGCGGGATCGTCATTGCAATGACATTTAGCCGGAAATAGAGGTCTTCCCGGAAATGACCCTGGCGGACTTCATCTTCAAGGGATCGATTGGTGGCCGCAATGACCCGCACATCCGCGATATGGTTGCTGCCGCCGCCGCCAACCGGCCGGTAGTCACCGTTTTCCAGAAAGTGCAGAAACTTTGCCTGCAGTGGGAGAGGCAATTCTCCGATTTCATCCAGAAACAGGGTGCCCCGGTGGGCCATAGCCACCAAGCCGGAGCGCTTTTGGTGAGCGCCGGTGTAGGCCCCTTTCTCGGCACCAAACAATTCCGCTTCGATGAGCTGTTCTGGCAGTGCGGCGCAGTTGATCTCAACAAAGGCTTCGGAGGATCGCGCGCTTTGTTCATGGATGGCTCGGGCCACGACGGCCTTGCCGGTGCCAGACTCGCCCAGCAGCAGAATTCTGCCTGCACTGCTGCTGGCAACGCGCTGGATCGTTTGCCAAAGATGGGTCATGGCCTCACTTGAGCCTATCAGGCCGGACGAGGAGGCCCCTCGGGTGCGATGGTAGGTGAGCTCTTCCTGCATGCGGGTGCGCTCAGTGATGTTCTGTATCAGGTGAAGTAGTTCGTCAAGTGCAAAGGGTTTGGTGAGGTAGTCGGTAGCGCCGGCCTTTACTGCCTGCACCGCCGCCCGGGTATCGCCATGGGCGGATATCATCACCACAGGTAGTTCAGGATACAGCCGGACAGCTTCGTACAGGACATCCATGCCGCTCATTTCTGGAAGCCGCAAATCGAGCAGCATCAAGTCTGGCAGATTTTTCGCCAGAGCTGCCAGGCCCGCTTCACCGGTGTAGGCGCACTGGCTTTGGATACCGGCCTGGTTCAGGGCGAAGGTGAGTGAGCGGACAAAGCGTTGTTCGTCATCAACGATCAGAATCTGTGAGCGCATGTTGGTTGTCAGTAGTTCGTTGTTTTTGTGTTTTCTGCTGTAGTAAAAGGTTATCACTGTTTGCTGTCGGCAGGGTGACGGAAACTGTGGTGCCCCCTCCCTCGGTGCTCTGGATCAGCAAATCGCCCTTATTAAGCTCAATCAATTGGCGAGTGATGCTCAGTCCTAGGCCGATACCTTCCTGCCGGGTCGTGAAGAAGGGTTCCGTGACCCGCTGCAGGACGCTTTCATGCATGCCGCAGCCATTATCGTTGATATCTACGGTAACCCGGTCCCCGTGGCGGAATGCCCGCAGCTGAACGACGCCCCCGGGTTCGCAGGCCTGAATGGCATTGGCTACCAGATTGACCAGGCACTGGATGACTTGGTCGGGGCTGGCGTAAATGGACTGTCGTGCATCGCCGCTGGCGCTTACCGTCACCTCATGGGTTTCTGCCAGCCCGGTGGTGAGTACGGAGGTATGGCGGAATACCCGTCTGATATCGACTTGCTCAGGGGCCCCGGCGACCGGACGGGCGTAATCGAGCAAGTTACCGACCACGCGGTTGAGGCGATCAATTTCATCCTCCACGGAGATCAGCAGATCCCGTCGCTGGTCATCGGTTTCCCCTTTTTCCAGTGCCTGAACCGTCAGCTTGATGGTAGCCAGCGGATTGCGCACCTCATGGGCGACCCCCGTGGCGAACTCCCCCAGCACAGCGAGATTTTCCGCCTGAACCGTGCGCTGGATCATTTCTTGCAGGCGGTCTGCCATGGCGTTGAAGGCGTGTGCCAACACATCGATCTCATCCTTATCGTTCCTTGGTGCCTGCAGACGAAATTTCAGGTCACCGGAGGCAAAGGCTTCGGCGCCTTCGGTCAGCCGGGCAACCCGCCGACGCAGACTCCTCGCCAGTGCCCAGAATAAGGCCACCGTGCCCAGGACCATTACGCTGGCCAAAGCATAGAGTCCGAGCTGGGCATCTCGCAACGGGCTCAGGATTTCACTCGTGGAAACCACGTAATCAATACGCCAGCCGGGCAGCACTTCCGGCCCGGTACGCAGAGCCTCCGGCGCGGTTGTCTGCAGGTTGCCCGTGGCATCGAGCAGGTCGCCTGCGGGGGTGCGCAAAAAGGATTTCAGAACGCCGGCCAGGTTTTCGGTGCGCATCAATTCGGTGAGAGACGCTAACCGCACATGCAGGCCAATGGAGCCCTCAATAGCCTGAATGGCACTGTTCCTCAAAGGTTGACGGATTAACAGCCAAGCGGGGCCGTCGCCATCGGGCAGGTAGGGGCCGATGATCTCACTGCTGCCAAAAGTGACGGTGGGCAGGCCCTCCAGTGACCAGTTCTCACGGCTCCAGTAGGGGCTGCCAGATGCGGCCTGACCCGGAATAACATCGGTCAGTTCCTCATTGCCGTCGAAAAACAGAACGCCGTAGAGGTCCGGTGAATCCGCCTCCACCCGTACCAGTTCTTTGACACCTTCGGGCACCGCATCGTTGTATGAAAGATACAGGGGAGTAGAGGGGTGGGTGGACAGGGTTTCAAGCTGGTAGATCCGGTTCTCGATAAAATTGGTCAAACGATTGACATTGCCGGCGACCTGGGCCTCAAGGCGCTCCCCGGCGAGACGCTCAGTCAGCAAGTCCGAGACTGTGGCGTAAAGCGCGCTGAGCAACGCAACCGAACCAACCATCAGTGTTAGCGAGAGAAAAGTGTAACGGCCTACCAGACTGAATCTGGGTTTCATGGCAACCTCATTATTGTTAGGCAGCGATAGTTTCAATCATAGTTCCAGATTCTGTAGGTCGTAGCACAGTACCGCCGGTGCCATTATACCGCCTGAGACCCTGCTGTTGCAGGCTTTGAGGTCAATGCAAGCCGCGCGAAGTCGCGGATTCAGGAATAATAAAAGCAGGATTTTTTACAGTACTAACCTAGAGTCCAGAAAACGACCGTTTGTTGTGTCTTATAGGCGTGTGCCAATTTGGCACTTATTGTTGACTCGAATTTTCGTGTGCGCCATTATGGCACCATAGAATAGGTTAAGTAGCAGGTATATTTTGGATACAAAAACGTAACTCTAGAAATAGGGCAATGCGTTAAACGCCGTAACCCGAACAACGCCGTAACCCGAACAAATAGGGGCAATGCGGATCGATACAGTAAACCAAAGGGGAGACGATGCAGTAGGGACCTAACCAGTCCAGTTCCACGCATCGATAAAAAATATGATGAATATGCAAAGCAAAGACACACGCTTAGTGGCGCGTGTCGACGAAGAAACCCAAAAATTCATTGCGCATGCGGCGGAGTTGACGGGGCGCAGCCTAAGTCAGTTCCTGATTTATGCAGCCAAGAAAGAAGCGATGGAAGCCGAGCGCCAGGCTGTTCAAATTCGAGTCTCACGAAAAAGTGCGGATAGAATGCTGGCACTTCTGGACAATCCAGAGCCGATTAACCCGGAACTCCGGGCTGCTGCGCTTAAACACAGGAAGTTAGCGCGTGACTTTAAAGACAGAAGAAATTAATAAGAAACACAACCGCCGGAAGTTTGATTGCGGCAAAGAGGCATTAAACGAGTTTCTGAAGAAAATTGCTCGGCAGAGCAATGAAAAAATGGCAACTCGTACCTATGTCCTCATTGAGGATGACCCAACAGAAATTCTTGGGTATTACACCCTCCTCCCCAGTACGGTGGCCTTTCCTGAAGGGCATCCTCTTCAGAAAAGGTATCCGACAGATCCCCCTGTTTATCGTCTAGCTCGCCTGGCCATTGATAATTCCGCAAAAGGATATGGCTTGGGTGCATATCTTCTAATTGAGTCTTTAGAGCGAATTGTTGACGCCTCCCTATCTGTCGGCGGAATCGGCTGCGCGGTGGATGCCAAGGACGATGATTCAAAACGATTCTATGAAAAGTATGGTTTCATCCCCATCGATAATGTTGACGGCGATCCATTAGCACTTTGGCTCCCAATCGATCAATGCATTGAGGCTGTAGACCTTGCTGCATATTCCGGCCCATTATGAACACCCACTCCGGACGAACGTGAACACCCATTCTGGCTTAACGTGAACAGTCATTCTGGTCGAAAATGAACGCTTTTCGGTGATTTTGCGTAAACCGCTGAAGGTTGCCACCCATTCCACGTTTTCGATTGAAACTGGTTATGCCGTCATCTGTGGATTCTGCTGAACGGAAAGCAGCTTGGGATTTTTGGCGAAGAGGGTTTTCTTTCTATCCGCTCCAAATGAAAGACGAGGTGGCCGCGGCGCTCAGACAGATGGGGCGAATAGAACTCTCTATATTGGCTTACAAGGGCAGATCGCCTGCAAGGAGCGACACTAAAAGAATAAACAGTCGGCCAGGCGATTGGGGATTCAGGCTTTGGCTATATTTGATTGCAATTGCTATTGGGTGGGGAGAGGGTGATAAGCTCGACCAGAGCGAAGATCAGCAAGCCTTTATACAGGCCAACTGGCCTTGAGCAGTATTGTAAAGTTTTCTCGGGTGCGAAGGCTGGAGCGCCGTCTTTGAATGCCATATAAGGCCTTATATGGCGATGGTACTAACGCGTGATGCCCCATCTGGTCAGGCGTCTGGGTAGCTCTCTCGAGTTCAGCTGCACGGCACGAGGCGTTTTACAGCGGATTTTCGTTATGATCTCCTCCCTCGTATATGGAGGGGTTCAGGAATTGCCTCTTCCAGAAGAATTTCTTTTCCAGCTCGGTCATTTTTGCTTCTTCACAAGCCTGATCCCAGTGAGCTCTGATCGTCTCTTGCAATGATTCAATGTTCTCATTGGCCTGAACCTCGGTGAGATTGAACTTGTGAGCTGCTTTCTTGCACAGAGCCAAGGTGCTTTGGTTATTGCCGTCAATGAGTGCCATAGCCTGGCTGGCAATGCCTGTTGATCGATTCTGCGGACAGATGTCGTATGCGGGTGTGAGCTCCAGGGCATTGCCATCATAGAATGCCGCGTGATTTCGAGCATGGTCGTCCGTATTGCCGCACAGTATGTTGAACACCATGCGACGATACAGTTCCTGGAGGGTTTGCGTTGGGTTGTGGAATTTCTGGCGAATCAAGTCCGTAAGCTCCTCGTAACTGGCATAGCGGGCGTACATTTCGTCCAACTGAAAAAGAGTCAGGGCAGAGAGCATGAGCTTTCGTTGAAACTGATCATCCTTGGGGATGCGGTCGAAGCGTTCAACCAGCAGCACATCCCGACCAGCAGCCGACTCCATCCGCACCGGAGCGACGTTGATTCCGGCGAGTTCCGCCAGACGCATTGCCACATATTCGGCCTTCACGACATTCTGGGTGTCCGTGGTTGATGAAAACTTGGCGACGTACTTCTTCTTGCCATCTTGCACCAAAGCCTTTGGGCGGGCACCGCCAATCGACGTGCCGTGGTTCAGTGCCCGGTCCAGCTCTGGCGTCAGAGGGAGGCCTTTTTGTACGCGATCAGAAGCTTCCAGGAGTTCTGCGATCAACGCACTGTCAGTCTCTCTTGGTACGTAGGTATTCGGAGATTCTTGGAAGTCCAGAGCGCCGATTCGATCACTGCCGGATTCGATTAAATAAGTCAGTTCATCCAATTCAGCAGTGTCGGCATCACTACCCATCATTCGATGAATGATGACCCTGCGTCCCCAGGCGTCAGGCGAGCCATCTCTGAGGCAACTTGGCATAGTCATGTCGTTCACTGGGCGGTGTGAGCCTTTTCGCAAGGGCAATTCGTCCGGGTTTAGTGAGATTGCTTTCTGATTTTGCAAATAGCTGTTGCCATAATTGAAATACAGGCTGCCCTGTTTAGTCCGATAGATTCGGCCAGCCGCTACCGGATCGACTTCGCCGGGCAGCCAGACCCAGACGTAGAGTTCGTGCCGAGAGTTCTTAGAAGTCATCTTTTACGGTCTCCTTTGGCTTCCGGGCGGATTGTGGAAGAAGTGCCTCTTTTTGAAGGGCTTCACCGATCTTGTATTTCAGATACTTCGGGTTTGGAGTGTCTGCATTCTCTGGCTGGAAAAGCGGCACTCCAACGATAAACGCGAGTTCGAACGCCACGCCGATTTCACCCGTTAATCCCCCTTTTTCGACACGGCGGACAAAATTGGGCGAGGTGCTTGCCCGCTCGGCCAGCTCTTCAACGGACATGCGTTTTTCTTTTCGTGCGTTCCTAATGAGCATGCCCAGCAGGCGGCAGGCTTCTTTCGTATAAAGGCTGTAATTTCTGACTTTTTTCCGGGGCATTCCATTCACCTATGGCGCGTGAGCTGAGCTTGTCATTCATTGTTGAACGATTTTAGTCTCTATTTCTTTTGATGACAATTTCCATTCACTGTTGAATGTTTAGGCTGCTTTATCGTTCACTGATGAATGTTTGCGTGCTTATTCTGGCGGAGTTATTGTCAAATCTGGTTATGAGGCTTCAGGCAGCGTTCCTGTCAGATTGATCATCCACCCGTTCTCCATCCCGAAACTGTACATTGTTCACGACCAGCCTCAGTCGGTCGAACCCCTTGATCCGCTTCCAGCGTTTCTGGGCGGACTGGAGCAGTTTGAACACCATCGATAACGTGGTGTCGCGGGAGCCGCAGGATCGGCTCCGTTTGGTTCTCAGCCGTACTGTGGCGAAGGTGGATTCGATCGGGTTGGTGGTCCGCAAGTGAATCCAGTGAATCGCCGGAAAATCGTAGAAGGCCAGCAACTCGTCACGGTCCTTCTCCAGATTTTCCATGGCTTTTGGGTATTTGTCCCGGAACCGCCGCAGGGTACTGTCAAAAGCCTTGTGAGCGCTGTCACGGGTCTCTGCTAAATAGATCTCATGCAGTGCTGACTTCACCTTCTGCTGTACCGATTTGGGCAATTTATCCAACACGTTAGCCGTCTTGTGGACCTTATGCCTACCTCCGAATTATGCCGATGTTGCGTGGCTCAACCTTGCCTGGGGCGGAGATCGCGCTCGTGAGGTCGGCATAATCCAAGCGACTCTTCTCCATCCTAACAACCGTGGAAGGAGAAACCTCGATGTCCAACCCATCACGGGTCCGCATGACCGGGCCGCTCACACCCTATGCCCAGGGCTTCGCTGCCGAGTTGGCCCGACAGGGCTACCGGCCGAACGCCGCTGCGAACCAACTCCAGTTGATGGCTCACCTGAGTCGGTGGCTCGCCACCCAAGGCATTGATGCCGAGACATTGACCCGCCCGATTCTCGGCAATTTCCTGTCGACCCGACGCGCACAGGGCTACAGGCTGTGGCGGTCATCCAAGGCGTTGAGGTCATTTCTCGGCTACTGGTGTGATCTTGGATTCACATTGGCTGAGTCCGAGATCGAGCGCGATCCGGCAGAGGATCTGCTCGTCTGCTACCGCTCATACTTACTGAACATACGGGGCCTGGCCGACGCCACTGCTCGGGGAAACTAGCTTAGTTTCCGTCCATAAACGGCGTGTTTTCAAGGTGACCCACCCAGCCAGGTGAGTCAATTTGTCTATTTTCGCCGACTTTATGCCGACTGCATCGCAGTTTGCAGGCCTGCGTCACCCTT
>NZ_JASSVN010000023.1:0-52314 GCF_030540945.1 Marinobacter sp. SS8-8
GGGTTGACAGGCGACTTGAGCGCCCCTTTACCGCAACGTCCCGGGCGCGGCCGAAATTCCCGGGATTTGAGAAAAAACCCTGTCAAGCACTTTTTGAGAAAAAGTGAGCTGAATAGTTACGGTAAACTTTCATTTATTATACAGTTAGTGTTCGTCAGACCCTATCGGAAACCGCGAGGTTTTCAGGAACCCTCCGGCTTCACAAACCCTGCCAGCCCGGCCTCCTCCAGCAACCGCGCAAACCGGATCGTGGTCAGATCTGCCCCCGGCGCACCGATGACCTGCACATTGAATGGCAGGCCATCCCTGGTAAGGCCGATGGGTACCGACGTGGCCGGCAGCCCCAGCAGGGTGGCCAAGGCGATCCAGCAGAACTGGTCCATATAGGCCCGTGGCTGGCCGGCGACAGTGATGCGGCGCTTGAAAACCGGGTGTGAGTGATCGTGCCGGATGGCGGTGGTGGGCGTTATGGGTGTCAGCAGTACATCGACTTCCCGAAACAGGGATTCGATCTGCGCCCGCATTTTTTCCCTCCTTTCGCTCCAGGCCATCCACTGGTAAACGGGCTGATTCACACCTCGCCCGTACTCACCGATAAACGGGGTCATGGGTCCGAGAAACTTCAGCCAGGGTTCGAGCCGGGCGATCCATCTCATCTGCCGGCGCTGGGTGGGTTTCAGGGAGGTGCTGAGCAGGCTGCCCAGCAGGTTAAAGTATACGGGCAGGATATGCTCCAGGCTGAGCAGGGGATGGCGGGCGTCGGTCACCAGGGCGCCCCTGTCGGCCAGGGACTTGCCCAGGGTGCGATATCCCTCGGTGAGCTCATGCTCCACTGGGCACAGCGGGTCTTCCAGCCATAAGCCGACCCGGGCCTGATCGAGGGTCTGCAGTTCTGACGGCGCCATGCTCAGGGCCCAACTGCGCTTCTCTGAAGGTCGGGGCCCCGCAATGACCTTCAACAGCAGTTCGAGATCCCGGGCATTGCGGGCCATGGGGCCGGCCTCGGCCAGATCCGGTCGGGACTGGGTGCCGGGCGGGCCGGGAATGTGGCCCCGGAGGGAAACCAGCGAGCGCGTAGGCTTGTGGCCGAATACTCCGCAGAAATGCGCAGGGGTTCGAATGGAGCCCGCCAGGTCACTGCCCACTTCCAGGGGCGTCATGCCGGCCGCCAGTGCCGCAGCAGAACCCCCGGAGGACCCGCCGGGGGTGCGGGTGGGATTGTGGGGGTTATTGGTGACGCCAAACAGTTTGTTGTAGCTCTGCAGGTCGGTGGCATAGATCGGCACGTTGGTCTTGCCCAGAATGATCGCCCCGGCGTCCTTCAGGCGTTGCACCACATCAGCATGGGTTTCCGGCCGGTGGTTCCTGAGCGCCGGTGCACCCGCGGTACAGGTCATGCCTGCCACTTCCCAGGTATCTTTCAGGGTAAGTGGTAAGCCATGCAGCGGGCCTTTCATGGCAGAGGCTGCGCGTTGTCTGTCCGCTTCGCGGGCGCTGGCCAGTGCGTTTTGTTCATCCAGCGTCACAATCGCGTTGATGGCAGGGTTCTGGTCCCGGATTCTGCCCAGTAGGGCGGTAACCAGTGTTTCGCTGCTCAGGGTCCCGGCCTCCAGTCGTCCGAGAAGTTCACGGGCCGGCTGATAGTGCAATTGAAGGTGCGGTGCATCCATGGATCTTCCCATTATTGTGGATTTAATAGATAAATACCGGTTTGTTGTTCAGGGTAATTCATCACGCCAGTGTTTTACGTTCACCTGGCCCTTGATGGCATCAATGACGTCAATAATCAGGTTGATCAGAGCTTCGTTCTGAGTCTCGTCTTCCCGTACCTCATCGGGGTTCGGCAGAAAAACATTTACGATGTCCTCAATGAAGGCGTGGTTGGAAGCCGAGGCGAGGTCTTCCAGAATTTGATGGATGACATGGGCAACGATGTCCCCCACGGCCTCTTCAAGGGTTTCCTGGATGGTGGAGCCAACCACCGGAAGGTATTTCAGCCGTGACAACTCAAGGTTCTGTTTAAGAGCCTTATCGACCCTGTCTTCCAGGTAGCTTCTCAGAGCCCCGCGGTTGGGCACATACCCCTCCTGGGCCGCCTCGGCAACCCGCATGGAAATCCAGTCACACAGCATGTCTCGCCGGGGGTAGAGAATGTCCTGCTGGATTCTGTCGAACAATGGGGAACCCCGTTTGACCTCCTGCTGCACACCGCTGAGCACCTTGAGGACGATCCGGTCCGACAGTTCTTCCATAAGCGCTTCGTAATAGAAGTTAACGAACCGGTAGATTTTGGTGTTGGTCACATCAATGATCTTGTACTGATGCAGGCGGTAGACGATGGAAATCACCCTGAGAATACGGAGGAACCGCAAGCTGCCGACGGGGATGGAGCCGACCAGGTCATACCAGTGGATAAAGGGGTAAAAATACCAGCGGTCATAGACCCCGGCCTTGATCGCGTAGCCCCAGCGGACAAAAAATTCGGCCAGGAAGATGGCGACGAAGACCAGGTCGTAAAAAATGAATCGTTCGTGGATCGGCTGGTAGAGGGACTGGATGGCCGGTGCCTGCTCTTTCAGAAGATTCTGAATGGCGACAAAGCTGTAGATCGAATCCCAGATGATAAACGCCAGGTTGATCATCAGCAGGCCCAGCATCAGGAAATCGATGATGAACCAGATGAGCTGATGGCTGGATTTGAGGTTCTCCCGATTTATCTTCAGCATTCGCCAGGGTCCGGTTTGTAGCTAAGTAACTGACAGGTTAGCTTATTTCAGTGGCATAAACGATTCGCCCTGAAGTCGGCGCCCGGAGGCCGCTTGGCCAAAGGTGGATTAACTTGACCGTGCGCCATTAAACTTCCACGCTTGAACGGAAGTTCTTCTTGTTACCACCAACACTGAAATAGCCGGATGCTATCAATCTACCAAGCTGTGAATTCGGGCCGGGTCCGGCTTTTCGTGGCTCTGCTTTTTTGCATACCTGCGTGGGCGTCCGGGCAACAGGTGGACGTGCGGATGGAAGGAGATTACCCGGACCTCAGGAAAAATGCAGAGGCTTTTATCGGTGACGTGAAAGGCCGCAGTGCCGAAAACCTTCGCCGGTATGCTCCCACGGCGGTCAGTCAGGCGCGGCAGGCGTTGCGGGCCCTGGGCTATTACAGCCCGACGGTTGACTGGCAGTATAAGGAAGGTGACGCAGACACAGCCGTAAAGCTTGTATTGACCATTCGTCCCGGAGAGCCCGTTAGGGTGACCTCCCGGACGGTTGAAATCAGGGGCGCGGCGGCGTCTGATGAGCGGTTTGGTGCCGATCTCCCGGTTAACCCCGCAGAAGGCGATATTCTCAATCACGGCCAGTACGCAACCCTCCGGGATACCCTCCAGGCACGGGCCCGCCGCCGGGGGTATTTTGATGGCAGGTTTGTCACCCGCACCCTGGAAGTGGACCCGGCAACCCGGAGCGCCGCGATTACCCTGATTTATGACAGCGGCGAGCGGTACCGTCTCGGCGAGGTTACGTTTGAGGAAGACCACTGGTTTGAAACCGGTCTTCTGAGGCGGTTCGTCACCTTCGAGCCGGGTACCCCCTACCATTCCGACGAAATTGCCAGACTCAACAGCAACCTGCAGAACAGCGGCTACTTCAGTGGTGTGGATATTGACGCCTCTCCGGCCCGTGCCGAAAACGGTACCATTCCAGTGCGTGTTGCGCTCACCAGGCGGGAGGCTCGCTCGGTGGCGGCGGGTGTCGGTTTTTCGACCGATGTGGGCCCCCGTTTCCGGGGTACCTTGAGGGAGCACTGGGTCAATCCCATGGGCCACAAGCGCGGTGCCGAGACCGAGTTTTCCGTGCCGAGACAGAACCTGAGCACCTGGTATGAATTGCCGCTGGACCCGCCGATGACCGATCTGATCCGACTCACCGCTGGCTATCAGCGGGAGGATATCGAGAATGTCCAATCGGAACTTCTGACCCTGGGGCAGCAGTGGCAGCACCAGCTTGATAACGGCTGGTTGCAGGTGTTGTCTTTGCGCTGGGAGGGTGAGCGTTTCAACATCGGAAACGATGAGACGGGCACGAGCACGCTTCTTCTGCCGGGGGCCGGGTACTCCAGAATTCATACCGACTCGCCGCTGGATCCGTCCCGGGGATACCGGTTGCAGTTCGATGTCACGGGTTCCCACCGGGCAGCACTGTCCGATGTGGATATCCTGCACGTAAATACTCTGGCAAAGGGGTTGTATACCCTGGCGGACAAGCACAGATTCCTCGCCCGGTTTCAGGCAGGCCTGGTGGCTACCAGCCGGTTCGAGGATGTGCCGCCATCGTTGCGGTTCTTCGCGGGGGGGGACCAGAGTGTCCGTGGCTATGGCTATGAAACCCTGTCGCCGGAGAACGACAATGGAGTGCCGGTGGGCGGGCGTTACCTGCTGGTTGGCAGTGGCGAGTACCAGTACCAGTTTGCCGACAAGTGGCGCGCAGCCCTGTTTGTGGATCACGGTAACGCGATCAACAACTTAAGCGACCCACTGGCGACCGGCGCCGGTGCTGGCATTCGCTGGATCAGTCCGGTCGGGCCGCTGAGGCTGGATATTGCCAAGGGGCTGAACCCTGAGTTTGGCGGGGGCTGGCGCATTCACTTTTCCATGGGGCCCGAGCTGTGACGCAGACACCGGAGACATCGGATGGCAACAATCAGGCGCCGCAGGCCAGGCCCCGTCGCTTCCGGTCCTGGCTGCTTCCAGGGCTGGGCATCTTGCTGCTGGTGCCGGTGTTGCTGCTGGCGGCTGTCCTGTTTGCCCTGCGATCCGAGACGGGTACCGCCTGGGTGATTGACCAGATTCCGGGCTTGCAGGCCGAAAATGACCGCGGCTCGCTGTTCGGCCAATGGCAGGCCGACCACCTGGAATGGCGGGGTTATGGGGTTGAGCTGATTGTCGAGGGGCCGCTGGTGGGCTGGTCGCCCTCGTGCCTGCTCAGTAAGCAGTTGTGTCTGGAAACGCTGCAGGCGGAAAAGCTCGAGCTTAGCCAACTGCCTCCGGCCGAAAAATCCGGGACTGGTGGGGTAATAACCCTGCCTGGAGTTGATCTGCCTCTGGGCCTGAAAATCAGCAACGTAAGAATGGGTCCGTTGAACTTCAATGGCACCAGGATATGGGACCGGTTTGAACTGGATGCCGGTGGTTCCGGGGCCGACTGGAACATTGACCATGCCTGGTATCAGCTTGATGACTACACCGTTGCTGTGTCGGGCCGGATCGAAACCCGCAGGGAGTGGCCCGTCAACCTGCAGGTCACGGCAGATCTGCCCCCGCCCTACGGTGACGACTGGACCCTGGATGCCACGCTTTCGGGCAGCGTCCGGGATTTGACAGTCACGGGCAGCAGTCGTGGTTATCTGGCTGCCAAACTGTCGGGCAAAGTCGAGCCACTCGATCCGGCGCTGCCAGTGCGGCTCAGGGTGACTTCGAAGCAGTTCCTGGCGGTTGAGGCGCTGCCCGCGACCCTCACCCTCAAGGACTGGTTTGTCGAAGCCAATGGCAGTCTGCAGAAAGGCTTCCGTACCCGCGGGCAGGCCAGACTGCCAGGTACAACCGGACCGGTTCAGCTTTCTCTGGAAGGCCTGGTGACTGCTCAGGGTGCAAGGAATATCCGTATTGAGCTGGCCACTGACCGGGAGGCCGGGACAGGTCAGGATACCGCAGTGGCGACAGGCACTGTGGGCTGGCGCGAGGGCCTGGCTGCCAATGCGGATTTACGATTGCGCGGGTTTCCCTGGTATACCCTGGTTCCCGGCCTTGAACCACCAGCGGTTTTGCTTCGCTCGCTGGATGGCTCGGCGTCCTGGCGCGAGGGAAGCTACCACGCGGAACTGACCGCAGGTGTGGATGGCCCTCAGGGCAGCGCCGAAATATCGACGACCGTAGACGGCGACAGGCAGCAAACCACACTGACCGATCTGATGGTCAGCACCGGCGCAGGCTCCCTGACCGGCAATGGGTCGGTGAATTTTTCCGGGCCCCTTGCCTGGCAGGCGGCGCTTCGGCTTCAGGGGTTCAATCCGGGGTACTGGGTGCCGGTTCTCGAAGCCAGTCTCAGCGGTGATGTAACAACCGAAGGGCAGCTCCGGGACGGTTCGATTCCCGCCATGAATGCGGGCTGGAATCTGGAAGGTGACTGGCGCTCCCACCCGGCTGTCCTGGCAGGCCGCCTCGATACCTCCTCGGGAAGCTGGGAGTTGTCGGGTCTGGAACTGTCAGTGGGGGATAACCAGTTGGAAGGGAGTGGAACCTGGGGCAACAACATCCGCGGTGACCTGGCCCTGAGCATGCCAGAGCCCGAAGCATTGCTGTCCGGCCTGGCGGGTCGTCTGGAGGCAAAGCTAAAGGCAGAAGGTACGCTGGAAGACCCGACCGGCGAGCTGACGGCAAATGTCCGTGATCTGCGCTGGCGGAATGAATTCTCTGTGGAAAACCTGAATCTGGAGGCGCGCCTGGAATCTGGCCTTCGCCTCATGAGCCAGTTAGAGGCGGGCAACATCCACGCGTTCGGGCAGGAACTGGAAGCGCTTGTCCTGGACGCGAGTGGCACACAGCAACAGCACAGGCTGACCATCGGCGCCAGCCACACCGAGGCAAATCTGGAGCTCGGATTTGAGGGTGGCGCCGGGGCGGATTGGAGGACCTGGCAGGGGGCGCTGTCCACGGGTGTTATCGCCCTTCCGGGGCAATCCCAGCGCTGGCAACTGGAGTCGCCGGCGGCCCTGGACTACAGCACAGGAGGAGAGCTTGCCTTTGGCAATCACTGCTGGCGCTGGCAGCAGAGCGCGGTCTGTGCTGACGATCAGACACTGCTTCCCGTGCCCCGTCTTGGCTATCGTATAGACCGGTTCCCGGCGCAGGCGCTGGCGCCCCTGCTGCCGGAGACCCTGCGCTGGAATGCCCGGATAAACGGCGAAGTCAATTTTACGACCACCGGTGCCGGGCCTGATGGGCGGATCTTCCTTGATGCCGGAGACGGCGAGTTTCAGTTGCTGGTGGATGGTGAATGGGCGTCCCTTTCCTATGATGCGCTGACAACTGAAGTTGGTCTCAAGCCCGGGCAGGCCAGTCTGGCGGCCCGTCTCTCCGGCCCGAAGCTGGGTGACGTTGCCCTTGACATGGGGCTGGATCCAGACTCGGAAGATCGTATTGTTGACGGAACCTTCCAGCTCGACGGACTCGATATTGCCCTCGCCGGTCTGCTCTCCGGACTCCAGGACGTTGCCGGCCGGGTGGATGGGAGAGGCCGTATCTCCGGTCCCCTGATGGGACCCGCTGTAAACGGGGCGCTGAACCTGACCAACGGCAGGGTGTCGGATCCCCGGCTACCCGTGCCAATGGAAGAGGTGGTTGCCAGCCTTGAGTTTGCGGGCTATTCCGCCAGGCTCAGCGGCCGGATTCAAAGTAATTCCAGAAGCCGGACGATCATCGATGGTGAGTTCGACTGGCAGCAGGCACCCCGGGGTGAAATCAACATTTCCGGCAGCCGTTTGCCGTTTAACCTGGAGCCCTATGCCCAACTGGAGGTGGAGCCTGACCTCACTCTTGAGTTCCGGGAGGGATCCCTTCAGGTATCCGGAGCCATTGGGGTTCCGAGAGGTGCTATTGAAATCAAGGGGTTGCCGGAGCAGGCGGTTTCGGTGTCGGAGGATGAAGTCATTGTGGGTGTTGAACGGGAGGAGCCCGTTGTTCGCTCCCTGAACATGGATGTCAAGGTTGTGGTGGGCGAAGACAAGGTCACCTTCGCGGCATTCGGGGTAACCGGTGATCTTCAGGGGACTCTGCGGATCGGTAATGACATGGACACACGCGGGACACTTCAGTTGGTTAATGGCCAGTACCAAGCATACGGCCAGGAGCTTGAGCTGAGGCGGGCCCGGCTGCTGTTTGTCGGTAATCTGACCCAGCCTTACCTGGACATTGAAGCCGTACGTACCGTTGATACGGTTGTTGCCGGTATTCGCCTGAGCGGCCCCGTGCAGTCGCCTGAAACGGAAGTCTTCTCCAATCCCGATATGCCGCAGACAGACGCGCTGTCCTATGTCATCCTGGGCAGGGCACCCCAGAGCCGGGGCGATGAGGGGCAGATGAGCCGGGCGGCGCTGTCGCTGGGCCTGACCCAGGCGAACAAGGTTACAGGGCGGATTGGTGAGGAATTTGGCATTCGGCAACTGACGCTCGAGGCAGCGGGTTCGGGTGAGCAGACATCGGTGGTGGCCAGTGGCTATCTGACCGACGAACTGAGTGTCCGCTATGGTGTGGGGATTTTCGAGCCAATCACGACCATCGCGCTGCGGTATAACCTTGGCAAGAATATTTACATGGAAGCCGCCAGTGGCCTGGCGGCTTCTCTGGATATCTTCTATACCCGGGATTTCTGAGCTCAGTCCAGCTCGAAAGTGGCGCTGACCGAAGCCCGGATTTCCCGTTCACCCACGCTGGATACGGTATCGGACATTGCCTTGGCTTCCGCCATCATCATTGGCGCGGGGCGGTGGCCGCCATTGACGTTGATGGTCACGACATCCCCGCAGGCCTGGTCCAGCTGGCCTGCCACGAAACTGCAGCGGGCTTTGGCGTCGGCAATGGCCCTGGCCAGTGCCTCCTGTTCCAGGCCCGTTTCATCCGAGTGGAAAAACTGGTGGGGTCCCAGGCTATAGTCCAGTCCCAGAGCCTGGGCCTGCTGCAACAAAGGGTTAAGCAGCGTCAGGTCATTGATGCTGAAGCTGATGGTCTGGGAGGCCACGGCCTGCTTTTGCGGTTCTTCGCCCCGTACTTCGGGGGGCAGGGTGCGGGTATAAAGGTTGACGGTGGAGTCGGAATATTCCCCGAGCCGGTCCCGATAGCGGCTGATGCCCTCTCGCCATTGAGTCACCAGAGCCGCTACCTGTTCCGTGGCCTTCTGCGCAAGTGCATGTTCGGCGCTGGCGGTAAACTGAAGCCGTGCACTGTCCGGCTCGTAGCGAACACTGCCCTCGCCGGAAAGGGTGACTTCCCCCGCCAGGGTCAGAGCCGGCACCATCAGTGCCAGGGTAAGAAGAAAACGGGACGCTTGGTTCTGTTCGGCCATGGAAGCTCCTCCTGTGCATGCCGCATTGATATCACGCCTCGCCGGTATCCGGTTCCAGGCGTGCCAGTTTGAACCGGCGGGCGGCGTCCACAAAATTGCGGAAGATGCGCCTGTGCCCGCTGTGGTAAAGCAAATACTCCGGGTGCCACTGAATGCCCATCAGCCACTGGCCGCGGGTATTTTCAATGGCCTGAACAAACAGATCGTTGTCGACGGCGGTAACGCGCAGGTTGCACCCCAGGCGCTTAATGGCCTGGCTGTGAATCCGGTTGGCACCGATCACCGGGGAATCCATCATCCGCCGCAGCCGGCTGGGTTCCACCAGGCGAACCGTCTGTAGTGGTAACAACAGCGGGCGATGCCGTGTGTTCACTCGCAGAGGTGTCACGTTCTGGCACAGGGACCCGTTGTGGAAAACGTTGATGAACTGGGCGCCGCGGCAGATACCGAGCACAGGTATGCCAATTTCTTCCGCCTGCTCCAGCAGCGCCTGGTCGGTGGTATCCCGCTTGCGATCATAGCGCGCGGTTACCTGCGGCTCCTGGCCATAGCGCTCCGGATGAACATGGGTGCCGCCGGAGAGCACCAGCCCGTCCAGGAGCGAGACATCCACCCGGGAGCCTGGACGAATGTAGTAGGTCCGGGCCCCGTGCAGTCTCAGGCCGAGGCTGATCAGCCGGTGTGCCAGGCTCTTTCTTGCGGGGCCGCTGATGCCGATGGTCAGCCCCGGTATTTCCGGTTCCCTGCCGGGGTTGTCAGGCGGCCCAGACATAGCCCTTCCTGGCCAGCCAGTTTCCGGTGGTTTCCTGCCAGCTGTGGGTCAGATTATGCAGGTTGAGTTTACCGCTTTCACGGAACAGCGCGCGCATCTCCGACAGATCGTCCGGATTACTGGCTAATTGCTCGAGCACCACCCAGTCATTCCAGACGGATGAGAAATGCCAGTCCGGGTTGTTGATATCGCAATCCGGCAGCCGGTAATGCAGGGTTGGCCGGCTTTTGATTCTCGGGTCCCGGACGTGGTGATCCAGCCGTTCATGATCGAGATGGGCAAACAGGGGCAGGAGGTCCAGGGCCCTGTTCCGGGTTGGATTGAACTCCAGGTAATCCTCCATCAGCTGCGGCAGTTCCGGCTGGTAGTCGTCTGCCATGAGCCTTTCGGTATACCGGCTGTGCCAGGGTTCGATATAGGTCGTGAACTTGCGGCTGACATCCAGCTGGTGCCTGGCCTTGAGCCAGTCGTACAGCAGGGTGAAGGCCTGGAAATAACGCACCAGCGTTGCCGGCCTTAGGTCCGGCAATTCGGGATTGAGCTGGAGGCCGAAGGCGAAGTAGATCGCTTCACGGCTGCCAAGGGCGCCGGCCTCCCGGAGATTATCAATCAGGGATTCGATTGCTTCCAGGCGGGTAAATGGTAACGGTGGGCTGACGATTTCCAGCGGCACGATCCTTTCCGCAGCAGCGTCGATCACATCCATGGCCTGGCCGCCCAATTCGCGGATCGAACGGGGAAGCCGCTCATCGGCCAGGTCAAGATCCTTGATGGGGGCGGAATCCAGTTCAATCGTAAATTCACCCAGCTCTGTCTTCAGCGATGTGACGTACCGTGACCGGAGGACCGGTACTCCTCCCAGAAGCCTTGCCGCAAGAGTGACCAGTTGGTCGTAGCCCAGACCGGACATTTCAATTTCAACGCCAACCCTGCGCTCCTTTCCATCTGCGGTTTTCAGAACGTCGGGCATCCTGCAGGCCTTGGTCCGTGTCATGGTGCTCCCTGGTAGGTAGTGAGTCATGGTCTCACCATATCACACCGGTGCTGATCGTCATCTTTAAGCACTGGCAACAAAATCAGGGTGCTGGCTTTACACTGGATAAAACACTGTATATAGTCGAATGACTGTATATAAAAACAGGCTGGCCGGCGCCCCTCGGGGTTTCCGTTTCAGAACGGACATACCGGCCCTGATCAAGCGGAGTCGCTCAATGAAGCTTACAGCAAGGCAATCCCAGGTACTGGACATCATCCGCCGATACGTTGATGAGACCGGCTATCCGCCCACCCGGGCCGAAATCGCAGCCGAGCTGGGTTTTCGTTCCGCAAATGCCGCCGAAGAGCACCTGCGGGCACTTGCTCGCAAGGGCGCCATAGAAATGGTGCCCGGCGCCAGCCGGGGCATCCGTCTGCCCGAGGCAGAAGAGGATCTGGGGTTGCCGGTGATTGGCCAGGTGGCCGCTGGTAGTCCGATACTGGCGCAGGAGCACGTTGAGGATCACTGCGCTCTTCGGCCGGAGTTCTTTTCACCCCCGGCTGATTACCTGCTTCGGGTTAGAGGCATGAGCATGAAGGACATCGGTATTCTGGACGGCGATCTGCTGGCGGTTCACAGTACCCGGGATGTCCATAACGGCCAGGTGGTGGTTGCCC
This sequence comes from Marinobacter sp. SS8-8, assembly GCF_030540945.1. Classification (NCBI taxonomy): domain Bacteria; kingdom Pseudomonadati; phylum Pseudomonadota; class Gammaproteobacteria; order Pseudomonadales; family Marinobacteraceae; genus Marinobacter; species Marinobacter sp. SS8-8. The sequence goes on from NZ_JASSVN010000023.1 coordinate 11,540, forward strand.
GGGTGGGTGATGAGGTCACGGTCAAGCGTTTTCGCAAGGAAGGCTCGAAAGTCTACCTGATCGCAGAGAATGACGAGTTCGCGCCCATTGAAGTGGACCTGAAAAAGCAGGAACTGTTCATTGAAGGTCTGGGTGTGGGGGTTATCCGCCGCTCTGATCTTCACTGATCAGGCCGGATAACCACGGATTTATTGAGAAGCGGGTGACATATGGAACAACTGAGCTTTAACCAGAATCCGGCATACCAACACAACGCTCTGCCCTGTTCAGTGCCGGCAACTGTCGCCCGCGAGCGACGTTCCGGCGTTCGCGCCAAACGCGCCCCGGAGGCCATGGAAGCGCCTGCTACCGGAAATGTGACTGAAATCATCCTGCCGCAGGGGCAGGTGGAAAACTTCCAGTTGCTGCTGCCTATGCTGACCCAACTGAACCAGGAGAACCGCTGGCTGGCGTGGATTGATCCACCTCAGGCACTGGTCAGCAAATGGCAGAAAATGCACGGGATTGTTGCCGGCGAGCTGCTGGTGCTCCGCTCAACCCCGGATTACCCTGCGCAGGAACTGGCTGAGCGCGCCCTGAGCGCAGGTACCTGCCATGCGGTTGTCATGTGGACCCGGAAACTGGGCCGTGCTGCCTACGATTCCCTGCAAAAGGCGTCTGCACAGGGTAACAGCCACGGTGTGGTGTTAAGGCAGCGTTAATCGCTCAGTGCAGGGTGTAGGAGGGTCGGGGGTCCGGGGTGTCCGGTTCGTCGTCTTCCCAGTCGATATCCTGTGCAATGTTGCCGACAGCTTCAATGCCCGCGGCGATCATTGCCTTGGCAACGGACAGGTCGCGGTCTTCCATCATTTCCCGCGCTTCTTCCGAGAACGAGATCTTTACCAGCGGTACGCTGTCATCGTCGATGCGGCGCAGGGCATAGTCGCCATTGGTCAATTGTACGATTTCAAAAAACGATGGTGACATTCAGTAAACCTTTCAGTTGTTGAGATCCGGATAATGGCCAGGCTTCTGCGCTTACCACTCGCTATGCTGTTCTTCCAGATCGTCGGCAAAGTGTTTGAGGGCATTGAGTGTTTTCAGCAGCGCCGGGACAGACCGGTCCGGGCCTGAGTCGGCCGATACCGCAATGATATTTTCCGTACTGACTGTTTTTCGGGTTGCCGGCGGCCGGCCCTGGGCCATTTCCAGCTGATCCAGATGGTTCCACCAGCTTCCGGCGCTGCGCTCAATCTCCCGCAGCCGGTTTACTTCGTTGGACTCCTCTCCGATTGCCTTGGCCAGCTCGTCCAGTGTTGAAGGCTCTGCAGACTTTTTCTGGTACAGCCGGGCAATCATTACCAGCAGCAGGCCTCTGGATCTCAAGAGCAACTCCGTGGCCCCCTGTATCGCCGCTTCGCGACGTAACGCCTGTTCTGCTTCGTTGGGTGCGGGCTCATTGTTCGGAGCCATTGCGCGGTCAAGTTGACCGAGCAATGTCCGGGCAAGGAACAGTTTCTGCGAAACCAGTGAATGCCATTGTGAGGCCATGAAATACCTGCAATCCCAGTAGCTGGGCCTAACCCTGGAAAATTAATCTTCCACCTTACCATTTCTGGCAGAAAATTTCTGCAGCTGTCTTTCGAAAAATGGTGGCGCAAAAGGCAGCAGAGAGGATTTGCAATATTCAGTTGTTACCGTGAGCCGGTATTCTGGACTACCATAGAAACAACATACGACCTCACGGCGGAGCGGTACTGCACCGACGGCCTGGCGGGACCTTGATTTGAAAGGAGAGTTCAATGGCAGACCCTCAGGCTCAACTGGAACACCTTGACCGGCTGATGGCAGGTCTTGGTCGCGCGCTGGCGGACAGGGATTGGGACGCCATGGCACAGTTGAATAACAAGGTTCGGCCGGTGGTTGAGCCTCTGATGGCTGCCCTGGAGACTGGAGAGCTCCAGCCGGAGCCGGTGCGGCTCCGGCTGGAGCAGCTGCAGCAGTTTATTGACGCTGCGGATGAATTCGCCCGCATTGCCCGCAAGGAAGCGGAAGCGGGTCTCAAAGGTGTCAACCGGAACCGCAGCGCAGCCAGGGCCTATCGAAATATTTCCTCAAATCCGTCAAAATAGCGTCATAAAATTGACTCAGTCGTTCTTACAGTCTTAAATACCGCACAAATCCCTCAAGAGATTCTGTTGAATGTCTAAAAATAACAAAGTGCTGGTGCTGAGCGAGGATGATTCAAGATTGCGGGACATGGTCACCATTCTTGAGTTTATTGGTGAGGAGCAGGTCCTTGCCGGCGAGGAGGCAAAGGCGCTTTTAAGAAGTGGCGACGAGCAGAGCCTGTCGGATATTTCCACGGCGGTGGTGAACGGCGAAGATGCCGGCGCCGCCGACAACATCACAGCTCTGTGCAAGGCGGTTAAGGGGGTTCCTCTGCTCTTGCTCGGTCATCCGGAGCTCAGAGGTGTGGCCGATGATGACAGCGCCCGTATTATTGCCCGCATAGAATGGCCGCTGAACTACACCAAGTTCGTGGATTCGCTTTACCGTGCGCAGGTCTACCGGGATCAGTTCAGCCGCTCCCGGGAGCGCGGTCAGCAGCGAGGCCTGCAGCTTTTCCGAAGCCTTGTGGGCACCAGTCGCAAGGTTCAGCATGTACGGCAACTGATGGAGCAGGTGGCCGATAAGGATGTGAGTGTCCTGATTACCGGTGAATCTGGTACCGGCAAGGAAGTGGTGGCCCGCAACCTTCATTATCATTCTTCCCGCCGTGACAAACCGTTCGTACCGGTTAACTGTGGCGCCATTCCGGCCGAGTTGCTGGAAAGTGAATTATTCGGCCATGAGAAAGGCGCTTTCACCGGGGCGATTACCGCGCGGGTGGGGCGTTTTGAGCTGGCAGAGGGCGGCACCCTGTTTTTGGATGAAATCGGGGATATGCCGCTCAATATGCAGGTGAAAATTCTGCGGGTTCTGCAGGAGCGCACGTTCGAGCGGGTAGGCAGCAATCGCACTCAGTCGGCGGATGTCCGGGTCATTGCCGCCACCCACAAGCATCTGGAAGACATGATCGAATCCGGCGATTTCCGGGAAGATCTGTATTACCGGCTGAACGTGTTTCCAATCGAAATGCCGTCGTTGCGTGAACGGGTAGAGGACATCCCGCTGTTGATTAACGAGCTGATCTCCCGGATGGAGAAGGAGAAACGCGGATCCCTGCGGATGAATTCGGCAGCGATCATGAGTCTCTGTCGCCATGACTGGCCCGGCAATGTGCGTGAGCTCGCTAACCTGGTCGAGCGCCTGTCGATTATGCACCCCTACGGTGTGATTGGTGTCCAGGAGCTGCCCAAGAAATTCCGCTATGTCGACGATTACGACGAAAACCGGCCGGTGGAGGACACGGGAATGCCCTCCGGTGTTCCCGGGCTGGTGGGGCTGGACGCCCCGGCGTTACTGCCGGTGAACGGAATCGACCTGAAGGACTACCTTTCCAACCTTGAGAGGCAATTGATCCAGCAGGCGCTTGATGAGGCGGGCGGAGTGGTCGCACGGGCCGCTGAGAAGCTCCGGATCCGTCGTACCACTCTGGTGGAGAAAGTGCGCAAGTACGGGCTTCGGGAGGAAGAGTCCGAAGAGTCCTGAAACTTTTTTTGGGGTGACCGCGTTTCCGGGATTGGCGCCAAAGGTTCGTAACCTGAGGCGCCGTTCTCGTTTCTGGCCGACGTAAAATTGGCATCCCCTTTTCAGGTGATTCTCTTTCTATCTGAAATATATAAAAAAAATTAAGTTGGCACAGTGCTGGCTTAATAGCCTGCAAACGAAGCATCCGACCACTAGGGCCCAGGCGGATGGGCTGATCGGGGAGTCAGGTTATGAGTCAGGCACAGTTTGTTATTCAGTCCCAAGCGGGCGCAAAGGCCAACGCGGCGGCGGACGTTAACGACAAGGTTACAGCGTTGTTTCCGCAGCAGGGCCATGAGGCGGTGGATTCCGCTCTGGAACTGTTTAACCGGATGTCACGCCAGATCACCGACTCCTACCGCACTCTGGAGTCCCGGGTTAACCAGTTGTCCGGTGAGCTGACCCAGGAATCGCTGCAGCGCCAGCAGGAGCTGGAGGAAAAGGAGCAGCTTGCAGACCGGCTAGCGACCCTGCTCAATGCGCTGCCCGCTGGTGTGGTTGTGCTCGACAGTCAGGGCGTGGTGACCCAGGCCAATCCCGCTGCCATCGCCTTGCTGGGAGAGCCCCTGGGCGGTGCTCGCTGGGTTGACGTGATCCGGCGCTGCTTTGCGCCGCGCCGGGATGACGGTCACGAGGTGTCGCTGAAGGATGGCCGCCGGGTCAGCATCGAAATCCGGACCATGGAAAACCAGCCCGGGCAACTGATTCTGCTCACCGACCTGACTGAAACCCGCCATTTGCAGGCACAGCTGGCCCACGCCCAGCGACTGTCTGCCATGGGCAGGATGGTGGCCTCGCTTGCTCACCAGATTCGCACGCCATTGTCAGCCGCCATCCTTTACGGTGGCCATCTCGGCCAGGAAGACCTGGATGAAGAGATGCGCCAGCGTTGTGCGTCCCGTTTAATGTCCCGCCTGACTCATCTTGAGCAACAGGTGCGGGATATGCTGATTTTCGCCCGTGGTGAAACCCGGCTGGCCGAGGAGCTCTCTGCCGGCAAACTGGTTTCGGCATTGGCCTCAGCGGTCGAAGGGATAAGGCCGGTTCCCGGTGCGGAGGTGACCCTCCAGCCTGAGGTTTCAGATGAGTGCCGACTGATGTGTAACCGCGACGCTTTGGTTGGCGCCTGCACCAATCTTGTCAATAACAGTCTTGAAGCCGGCGCCAGCCGCGTTGCTGTGCAGGTAGCGGAGGAAGCCGGAGAACTGGTGATCCGGGTTCGGGATAACGGTCCGGGTTTTCGGTCCGCTGAAGCAAACCGGCTGACAGAGGCCTTCTACACCACTAAACCCCATGGCACCGGTCTCGGGCTTGCGGTAGTGCAGGCAGTTATCAAGGCTCATCAGGGGCGGTTTTCTCTTGAATCGCCGGAGCAGGGCGGTGCTGTCGCCACTCTGCACTTACCGCAACTGCATAGCAAATACTGACCGGAGGCAACCATGGCCAAGGCCCAGATTCTGATTGTTGAGGATGACCATGACCTGCGGGAAGCACTGGTCACCACGCTTGAGCTGGCGAAGTTCCGCGTCCGGGAAGCGTCGAGCGCCAGTGAGGCACTGGAGCGGCTGGCGGAGTCCCCGGTCGATATGGTGGTCAGTGACGTCAACATGCCGGGTTTGTCCGGGCATCAGCTGCTGGCTGAGGTGCTGCGTCTGTATCCCGGTTTGCCGATGATGCTGATCACCGCCTATGGCCAGATCAGCGATGCGGTGTCTGCCATGCAGGCGGGCGCCACTGATTATCTGGTCAAACCGTTCGAGCCGCAGTTCCTGGTGGATGCGGTCACCAAGGTTGTAGGCGGCGGACGCCAGAAATCCGGCGATGAGCCGGTGGCGGAAGACCCGATCAGCAAGCGCATGTTCCAGCTCGCCACGAAAGTGGCCGGCAGTGATTCCACGGTGATGATCTCCGGCGAAAGCGGAACCGGTAAGGAAGTGCTTGCCCGCTTTATCCACCAACAGTCCCCCAGGGCCGACCAGTCATTTGTGGCCATCAATTGCGCGGCGATTCCCGAGAATATGCTGGAAGCGATTCTGTTTGGCCACGAGAAGGGCGCCTTTACCGGAGCGGTGGCTTCTTCACCGGGCAAGTTTGAGCAGGCCAACGGCGGCACACTTCTTCTGGATGAAATCTCGGAAATGGATCTGGGGCTTCAGTCCAAACTGCTGCGCGTGTTGCAGGAGCGGGAAGTGGAGCGTGTGGGCGGTCGCAAGACCATCAGCCTGGATGTGCGGGTGGTGGCTACAACCAACCGGGATCTGGCAGATTGTGTTCGCGAAGGCAGGTTTCGGGAAGACCTTTACTACCGGCTGACGGTCTTCCCCATGCATTGGCAGCCCCTGCGGGAGCGGCCATTGGACATCATGCCACTGGCCGCGTCGCTACTGAAAAAGCATTGCCGGAAGATGAAGCTTGCCGGGATCACCTTTGCACCGGATGCAAGGAACGCTCTGGTGAATCATCGGTGGCCCGGGAATGTCCGGGAGCTGGATAATGCCATTCAGCGTGCCCTGGTGTTGCATCAGGGCAACGTGATTCACGCCGGTGATCTGTGTCTGGAGCTTGGTATTACCGGCCGGCCGGATATGCACAGCGCAGCACCGGTTGACACCTCCCAATCCCGGCCGGTGGAGGAGGCTGCCAGTCATTGCGTGGCTGCAGCAGCGCAGCCGCGGCATGATGAAGCCTCTGAGGCAGCGGGGTCTCTGGGCGATGATCTGCGACAGCAGGAATTCCGTATTATCATCCAGACTCTCCGGAAAGAGCATGGGCGACGCAACCGGGCCGCGGAGCAACTGGGGATCAGCCCCAGAACACTCCGGTACAAACTGGCCCAGATGCGTGATGCCGGGATTGATCTGGATGCCGAGATGGCCATGGCCTGACCCACTGCAAAACTAACCCCTTCACTGGCACCCCCTTGGGTGCCGTTTTTTTATCCTTTGTGCCATGGGTCCAGGTAACGCGCGGTGTCGTCAAAAGTCCGTCATTGATCCCCCTGTCACCCAGGGAATATATCGTAACTGTATGACGTAAAATAATAAATTTCAGTTGGCGTGCGTATTGCTTAAATCAGAGCAACAGAGTCCCGAGAGCAATTCCGTCCGTGGCAGGACGGAGCCAGGAGAGAGTGATGGTTCAGCGCGCCGACATCAACAGCGTTTTGTCCGATATCCGGTCCCTGCGTTCGCAAATGATGCAGAACCAGCGAGTCGAGCAGGATCAATCGGTTCGCGGCCGCGTCGACGGCCCCCGCCAGGTTCAGGAAACCCAGGAAACTCCCAGCTTCAGCGATATGCTGGGCAAGGCAGTGAACAACGTGAATGAACTCCAGCAAACCGCGGGTAGTCTTCGCACTGCTTACGATATGGGTGACCCGAATGTGGACATAACCCGTGTTATGATTGCCGCCCAGAAATCCTCTGTCTCCTTCGAAGCACTGACCCAGGTACGCAATCGGGTGGTCCGGGCCTACGAAGACATTATGAACATGCCGATCTGATAACGGAGCAGAGTCATGGCCAGCGTACCCGCAGAAACCAATGCCTCCAATGTTCCGGCAGCCCGGGACGGCGATGCGCCGGAGAGCCGGAGTGATCTGCTCCTCGGGTTCAACCGGCTGAACCTGCTGCGCCAGATTGGCCTGATGGTTGGTCTTGCTGCCAGCGTGGCACTGGGGCTGGCCGTGGTGCTCTGGGCTCAGGAGCCAAATTACCAGCCCGTGGTGGGGGATCTGTCCTCCTACAACCCGCAGGACGTTACCTCTATCCTTGAAAGCAATGGCATCGAATACAAAATGGACCCGCGGACCGGCGCTTTGCTGGTACCGTCGGACCAGGTCTACAACGCGCGGCTGAAGCTGGCGGCCGAGGGTGTGACCGACCGAAAAACCATGGGCTACGAGTTGCTTGATCAGGAGCGTGGCCTGGGCACCTCCCAGTTCATGGAAACCATCAGCTACCGCAGGGGTCTCGAGGGTGAGCTGGCGCGCACCATTGCCAGCATGCGAGGTGTGCGCAATGCCCGGGTTCACCTGGCCATCCCCGAGCGTTCGGTTTTCGTCCGTGATGCACGAGAACCCTCTGCCTCGGTGTTTCTCGAAGTGGTCGCCGGTCGCCGGCCGGAGCAGGAGCAGATCAGCGCGATCATGAATCTGGTTGCTGGCAGCATTCCTATGATGAGCAAGGAACACGTGACTGTCGTGGATCAGAACGGCAACCTGCTCACCGGCAAGAAAAGCCACCAGACTGATGCTGACAAGATGGCAGAACAGTATGACTACACCTCCAGGGTTGAAGAACGGCTGACGCGCAGTGTCGCCTCGCTGATCTCACCGATTGTCGGCGATGGCCGGTATCGGGCAGAGGTTTCCGCGGATCTTGATTTCTCTTCTGTAGAGCAGGCTGAAGAACTTTTCAATCCGGAGCAGCAAGTCGTACGGAGTGAACGGGAGCTTACCGAGCAGCGCGCAGCCGGGGCCTCGGGCGGGGTTCCGGGTGCGCTGGCCAACCAGCCTCCGGCAGATGTGACGGTGCCAGAGCAGGTGGTCGCTGGAAATGGCGAAGGCGCTGCGCCCCCACCGGTGAATGTTCGCCGCGAGTCGACCCGGAATTATGAAATGGACCGCACGGTCAGCTATATGCGCCAGGAGCTCGGCCGGATTAAACGAATTACCGTAGCGCTGGCCGTGGACGACATGAGAGTAGTCGATCCCCAGACCGGTGAGGTCAGCTATGAGCCCTGGCCTGAGCAGGAGTTGCAGCGCCTGAGCATGCTGGTGCGGGATGCGGTTGGCTATTCAGCGGCAAGGGGCGACAGTGTTACCGTAATGAATACCGCATTCGCGCCGGAAGAGGCCGTAGAATTCGTCGAAGCCCCGGGATTCTGGGAGCAGCCCTGGTTCTGGGATCTGATGAAACAGGTGCTGGCCGGGCTGGTTATTCTGGTTCTGGTGCTCGGCCTGCTGCGCCCGACCCTCAAGAGCCTGTCTGGCGGTGGCCAGCGGGGGCGGGGCATGGAGTCCGGTGACGGCGGCTATGGTGGCCTGGACCGGATTGAAGGTGGCGATGAGCTGCGCCGGGCCATGTCCTCACAGGATGACCTGCTTTTGCCGGGCGCAACCGACAGTTATGATAGGCAACTGAATGCACTTAAGGGCCTGATCGCGGAAGACCCGGCAAGGGTCGCGCAGGTAATGCGCCAGTGGGTGAACGTCGATGACTGAGCAAGCCAATCAGCAGGGTGCGAGCGCACCGCAGAAACCCCAGCGGAAGATTCCTAGGGTTGAGCAGGCGGCCATTTTGCTGATGTCCCTGGGCGAGACCGATGCCGCTGAGGTTCTGAAGCATATGGGTCCCAAAGAGGTGCAGCGTGTCGGCGTTGCCATGGCCCAGATGAAAGACGTCAGCAAGGACGACGTGACCTTTGTACTGAATCAGTTTGTCGATGCGGTGGGCGGCCAGACCGGTCTGGGCGTGGGCAATGACGATTACATCCGGGCGATGCTGACCCAGGCTCTGGGTGACGATAAGGCCGCCAGCCTGATTGACCGCATCCTGATCGGCGGCAACACCACCGGGCTGGATACCCTCAAATGGATGGAGCCGCGGGCCGTGGGTGACATCATTCGTTACGAGCACCCCCAGATCCAGGCCATTGTTATCTCCTATCTGGATCCCGATCAGGCAGCGGAAATTCTTGGTACCCTTGATGAAAAAGTCCGCCTTGACGTAATGATGCGAGTGGCGTCGCTGGAGAGCATCCAGCCCCAGGCGTTGCAGGAACTGAACGATATTCTGGAGAAGCAGTTCTCCGGTGGCGCGGCCTCGCAGACCAGCCGGATCGGTGGCGTCAAACGGGCGGCGGATATCATGAACTTCATGGACCGGAGCATCGAAGGCAACCTGATGGACTCCATCAAGGACATGGATCCGGACCTTGCCAGCACCATCGAAGATCTTATGTTCGTGTTCGACAACCTCAAGGAGGTCGATGATCGCGGTATCCAGGCGCTGCTGCGGGAAGTGTCTTCGGAGGTTCTGGTGGTTGCGCTCAAGGGTGCCGACGACCAGGTGCAGGAAAAGATCTTCAAGAACATGTCCAAGCGTGCTGCGGAGCTGCTTCAGGATGATCTGGAGGCCAAGGGGCCGGTCAAGGTCAGCGACGTTGAATCCGCGCAGAAAGACATCATTACCATCGCACGCCGCATGGCGGAGGCCGGTGAAATCTCCCTCGGTGGCGCTGGCGAAGAAATGATGTGATGAAAGATTCCACCCGTGACCTCAACCGGATTCCGAAAGAGCAGCTGACAGCCTATGAGCGCTGGGAGCTGCCCTTGCTGGATGCAGGTGGCAACGAAGTGGCCAGGGAAGAGGAGAGGGACGTCAAACCCCTGACGGCGGCCGACATTGACGAGATCCGCCAGGCCGCGCGGGAAGATGGCTATAACGAAGGCCGGGAGCAGGGCTATCAGGCCGGGCTCACGGAAGGACGCAAAGAGGGTCGCCAGGAAGGCACGGAAACCGGGCTGGCAGAAGGTCGGGAGCAGGGCAGGCGCCAGGGCTACGACGATACCCGCAAGGAAATTGATACCAAACTCGACCGGCTTGAGCACCTGCTGGGCGAGCTGTTGCTGCCCATCCGGCGCCACGAAGACGAGCTGGAAACCGTTCTGGTTAATCTCACCACGGTGCTGGCGCGGGCGGTAGTCTACCGGGAGCTTACCATCGATTCCTCCCAGATTCGGCATGTGGTTCGCCGGGCACTGGATGCCCTTCCTTCCACGGCAGAAAACATCCGCATCCATATTCATCCGGAAGATTGCGAAATGGTCCGGGAAGTTACTGCACGCCTCGAAACATCCGCCTCGGTGATTGAAGATGACAACATCCTGCCCGGTGGCTGCAGGGTGGAGACTCGCCATAGCCTGGTTGATTTCACCGTGGAGAAGCGATTCCAGCGAGCCGTTCAGAGCATGCTGGACCAACAGAAGAGCGAGAGCGAAAGCGGAGAAACCGAAGAACTGGATTCGCTGATGGAGGATCTGACCGGTTTCCATCGCGATGTCCTGGATTCGCGGGAGCCGGAGGACTCCGGGGAAGGCCCGAAGCCGGCGCAGAATGAAGATGAAGACGATGACCTCGAACCTCGCTGACCGCCTGAGCCGCTTCAGGGGCTTTCTGGGCAATGAGCCCGAACCCGAGTTATCCGGGCGGCTGACCCGGATGGTCGGCCTGACCCTCGAATGCGTTGGCTGTCCCATGGTGGTGGGTGACCGATGTGTGATTTTTGGCCAGGGTACTGGCAATGTTGAAGCCGAAGTTGTGGGGTTTGAGGACGACCGGGTTTACCTGATGCCCCTGACCGCGATTGAGGGCCTCAGGCCGGGAGCAAGGGTGGTGCCCCTGTCGGCGGCAAGCCGCGTACCGGTGGGCCCGCAACTGCTGGGCCGGGTGGTCGATGGCAGCGGTGAGCCCCTTGACGGAAAGGGGCCCTTACAGGCGGAAGCGCGGGTACCCCTGGCTGGCGATATTATCAACCCCCTGAACCGTGCGCCGGTGCGCCAGTCCATGGATGTCGGTATTCGCGCCGTCAATGCCTTGCTGACCGTTGGCCAGGGGCAGCGTTTGGGCCTGTTTGCCGGCAGTGGCGTGGGCAAGAGTATGCTGCTGGGCATGATGACCCGGTTTACCGATGCCGACATCACGGTGGTCGGCCTGATTGGCGAGCGGGGTCGTGAGGTCAAGGAGTTCATTGAGGACATCCTTGGCGAGGAAGGGCTTTTGCGCTCGGTGGTGGTGGCCTCGCCGGCGGACGATTCGCCGCTGATGCGCCTGCGCGCGGCCATGCTGACCACGCGGATTGCCGAGTATTACCGGGATCAGGGCAAACGAGTGCTTCTTTTGATGGATTCCCTGACCCGGTACGCCCAGGCGCAGCGGGAAATCGCGCTGGCCGTTGGTGAGCCCCCTGCGACCAAGGGTTACCCGCCATCCGTGTTTGCCAAATTACCGCAGCTCGTGGAACGAACCGGTAATGGCCGCCCCGGTGGTGGGTCCATCACCGCGTTCTATACCGTACTGACCGAAGGCGACGACCAGCAGGACCCGATCGCCGATGCCGCCCGTGCAATTCTCGATGGCCATATTGTGCTGTCCCGCCGGCTGGCGGAAGAGGGCCATTACCCGGCAATCGATGTGGAAGCCTCGATCAGCCGGGTGATGCCCCAGGTCACAGACACCGAGCATTTTGCCCGGGCCCAGCGCTTCAAACAGGTGTATTCCCGCTATCAGCAGGCCAGGGACCTTATATCCGTTGGTGCCTACGTCAAAGGTTCCGATCCGGAAACCGATTTTGCCATTACCCACATCGGCAATATGCGACAGTTTCTGCAGCAGGGGCTGAACGAGAGCGCACCGCTGAAAGACAGTATCGAACAGTTGCTGGCGGTTGTGCCGGAGCGCCGGTCACCTGAGCGGCGCAAATCTGCCGTACCGAATCCCGCCAGCGGTGCAGGTGACGGCTGATGCTGAGGTCACAGCGGCTGGCAGTGGTTCTTTCCCTCGAGGCGCGCAAAGAGCAGGAGGCGCTGGAGCGGATGGGTGAAGCCCGCAAGCTGGTTGACCAGCAGCGCGAACGGGTGGAAAACCTGAACCGCTACCAGCAGGAGTATCGCCAGCAGATCAGGAACAGCCAGCAAGGGGTGGTGCAGGTGGCTCGCCTGCAGGCCTGGCAGGCCTTCATTGCGCAACTTGACCAGGTGATCCGGCAGCAGCAGGTGCAGTTGGATCAAGCGGAGAAAGTGTTTGAAGTGCGCAGGCAGGAATGGCGGCAAGCCTGGGAACGGCGCCGGGGCATGGAAAAATACATCGACACCTGCCGACAACAGGAACGCGCAGAACAGGACCTTCGTGACCAGAAGCTCTCGGATGAGGCGGCAGGCCGGGCCTTTAGCCGGCGGCAGCGCTGAATTTTGTCCTGCATCAAGCAAATGCGGATGCAATTTCAGGTTACTCAGCTATCCTTAATCGAGGAAGATCCGGTGGGTAGGGCCGGTTAAATGCTGCTCTTGACGCCTTTGGAGGTTTTGGAATGTCGATTCAGACGCGCCGCGATCAAAGCGGCCGGACCCTTGTTATCAGAATTGAGGGGCGCTTTGACTTCAGTACCCACCAGGCGTTCCGGAATGCCTACGAGCACGGCGACCCAGACATCCGGAGTTATGTCGTAGACCTGTCGGATACAACCTACCTGGATAGCTCGGCGCTGGGTATGCTGTTGTTGCTCAGGGATTACGCCGGCGGCGACAGCGCCCGCATTGTAATTGAGAACTGCAATAACGACGTCCGGCGAATCCTCTCCATCTCCAATTTCGAGCAACTGTTCAATATTCGCTGATGCGTGCGAACCGCCGGAGCTCTCATGGATGATGCCGTTGCAGAACACCGCCCACTCAGAATCCTGATCGCCGATGATTCGGACAGTGATCGCCTCATCCTTAAAACCCTTCTGAAGCGCCTGGGCCACGAAGTCCTGGATGCCTCGAATGGCCTCGATGCCGTGTCCCTGTTCCGGCAGGATGCGCCGGATCTCGTGCTACTGGATGCCTTGATGCCGGTGATGGATGGTATGGAGGCTGCCCGGCAGATCAAATCCCTGGCTGGCGAACGGCTGGTTCCGCTGATCTTCCTGACGTCCCTGTCGGAGGCCGGGGCGCTGGCCCGGTGCCTGGAGGCCGGCGGCGATGACTTTCTGGAAAAACCCTACAACCGGACCATTATCGAAGCGAAGATCAACGCATTCAACCGGATGCGGCTGATGCACCAGGCCCTGTCTGACCAGCGGGACCTGATCCGGGAGCGAAACCGGCAATTGACCGAAGAGCAGGAAATTGCCAAGCGGGTATTCGACAACGTTGCCCACTCCGGTTGCCTGGACGCGAGCAACATTCGCTACCATGCGTCGCCGCACTCCATTTTTAATGGCGACGTGTTGTTTGCGTCTCCGAGACCGGCCGGCGGCATGCTCATTTTCATGGGAGACTTTACCGGCCATGGCTTGCCGGCCGCCATTGGCGCCATGCCGGTTGCGGAAATCTTTTACGGCATGGCCAGCAAAGGCTTCAACGGCCAGGATGTGTTGCGGGAGATCAACCAGAAACTCAGGCGCATTCTTCCCACCGGTATGTTCTGTTGCGGTGCCATGATAGAGGCGGATTTCAAGCGCAATCAGATTCAGGTCTGGAACGGCGGTTTGCCGGACGGCTGGCTGATTCGCTCTTCGGGTGACCGGCTGGCGCTGCCATCCCAGCACCTGCCCCTCGGTATCCTCGCGTCGGACCGGTTCAATGCGGAATTCCAGAGATTTGGTGCCGGCCCCGGCGACTGCCTGATGATGATGACCGACGGGTTTCTGGAAGCCGCGGACAGCAGCGGAAACGTGTTTGGCGAGCAGGGTGTGGCGGATGCTCTGGCACATCCCGGCAACAGTGAGCACCCGTTTGATGCCATGATGTCGGCGGTTTACCAGTTTACCGGGGGGGTCAAAGATGGCGACGATCTGACGCTCTGTTGCCTGGAAATGAGCAACCAGGCAGGCTTTTCCGCTTTGCCGGACCGGACGGTGCCTTCCTCGCTTGCCGGTCCTGCGGAGTGGCGTTGCAGTTATGAAATCCGGGAGCAGACCCTTGGGGAGTTCAATCCGCTGCCGCTGCTTCTGCATATCTGCATGGAGGTCCCGGGCCTTCGCCGGCGAAGCGGGGAGATCTATACGCTGCTGGCGGAGCTCTACAACAACGCCCTCGAACATGGGGTGCTGGAGTTGCCGTCGGAGTGGAAGCGTTCCCCGGAAGGGTTTGGCCGCTACTATCTCGAGCGTAAGCGGCGTCTGGGCAATGTCGAGGGCCATTATATTCGTTTCACCCTTCATCATTCCCTGAAACCGGGTGGCGGCCGGCTGCGTGTGGAATGTGAGGACAGCGGACAGGGATTTGATGTCCAATGCCATCCGGGTGCCACATCCGGCGCTCACCCCGAGGGGCGTAAGCGATATGCCGGGCGGGGTCTGCTGCTGTTGAAGCGCCTTTCTGAGTCCGTCAGCTTTCATGAGCGGGGTAATCATGTTGAAATTGTCTATGATTGGCACGTCAGTGGCGCCGCAGCAAACCCGGGCGATGTGGCCCGTTAGTTAAATGTCATCAAACGTACCAGGGGGTTGGTCATGAGTGATAAGCCACACCTTGACGAGGAAGCGCTGGCTGAGCTTCAGGATGTCATGGAAGACGAATTTGACGTCTTGATACAGACCTATCTTGCGGATTCCCGGGACAGGATCCGGAGTTTGCGGGAGGCGCTGAAGGCCAATGACAGCGATGCCTTCATCAAGACAGCCCATAGTTTCAAGGGCAGTTGTGTCAATATCGGTGCTCCCCGGCTCGGCGAACTGAGCCTGAATGCTGAAATGGCCGGAAAAGAGTCTCGTCTGGAAGAGGCTCAGGCATTGCTGGATGCCATTGATGAGGAATTTCGTCAGGTAACCCAAAGGCTGGAGAGTCTGCTGGTAGGTTAATCGGCGTCCGCTTTATCAACCCCGGCTTTTTACAACCTGGCTTTATAAAACAAGAGTGCCCTGGCACCGCATTTGCTTGGCCTTTTGCAATAGTGGAACAATCGCCCGCGCATCGGCCAGAGTCCGGCAAGGTGAGGGCGCCAACGAGACAAAAGCGGCAAGAGGTTGCCATGGCCCAAATGGTTCTTCCCCAAACTCCCGCGCCCGGGATTCAGAAGGAGTCCGGTCCTTCCAGATCCGCCAACCCTGGCGATACGGCTGAAAGAAAATGCGATTTTGAGTCGGTGTCACAGGCGGAGCAAAAACGTCTGAATCGCCAGAAGGCGGAGCCAAACGACAAGGCAGATTCCACCGATGTGCAACAGACTGCCCAATCTGACGCCGGCCAGCGTGAGGCTTCCGGCGCCAAAGACACTGTCGTGAAAGGTGATGAAGAAGCCGTCGGGTCCTCTGAGGCGGCGAGCTCAACCTCTGCTGAGGCTGAAGTCGACGAGGATGGAACAAACCTGGAGGCTCCCGCGCTGCCGCTTACCTTTGCCGAATTGCAGGCCTGGCTGAGCCCACAATCCGGTCGTTCGGGCGAGGCCGGTCCGTATACAGCCGCACCCCAAACCGGGTCCGGGGCGTCGGCCGGAGTGGCGGGCCAACTGACACCGGGCAATGGACCGTTCAACGGGCTCCTGTCGAACGTTCCCGGTCAGAAAGGCAAGATTCCTGCCGGTGCTGCATCGGATGCAACGATGACAGAAGCCATGAAAGCTGCGGCGCTCACGGACCCTGGCCGGAGCGCGGATCCGGGTACCGCACTTACCTCCGGTCGTTTCCAGTCGGCCCTTGACCTGGTGTCGCAGCAAGGGGCAAGCGGCACCAGTGCCGCTGCGAAGCTGGCTGCCGAGACGGCAGGCCCGCTGAGGAGTTACGCCACCTCCATTGATGTACCGGTTGGCAGCGCTGAATGGGGTGACAAACTGGTCGGCAAACTCAGTTGGCTGACTGCCCGGAACATGTCGGTGGCGGAAATTTACCTGACTCCGCCCGACATGGGGCCGATGGAGGTCAAGGTCCGGGTTCAGAATGAGCAGGCGAACATCACCGTTCTTTCTGCCAACCCTGTGGTGCGTGACCAGTTGGAACTGCATTCCCACCGGTTGCGGGACATGCTGGGAGAGCAGGGCCTGTCTCTGGCCGGATTCGATGTTTCTGACTCGCCCCGGCAGCAGACCGGTGACCAGGGAACCGGCGACAGCCATGCCTCCGGTACGGCCATGGCGTCGCCACGTACCGATACCGAACAGGATGACGACAGCCTGAACTCGGTTAACCTTGACCTGAGCTGGAAAGGCGAAGTGGACATCTTTGCCTGACGGCTCCCGACATTCCCTTCCAATCTCTTTTGCCCATCCTTCCCGGCAACGCTAAACTGCTGTCCTGAACGGGAAGGTTAGGGTTTCTGGCCCATCCTTTGCATCCAATCTGAAAAAGTCACGGAAAAACCCTCCCTCTGACGAATTTCTGGCAAAGCGAACACTATGGCTGACAATAACGCATCTGAAACGGCTCCCGCCAAAAAAGGCAAACTGAAGCTGATCATCATGCTGGTGGTTGGCATTATTCTGGCGATTGCGCTGTCTGTCGTGGGCACCCTGTGGTTTCTCGGTGCTGGTTTGCCAGGCATGGGCGAAGACGATGGGGAGGCGGGCGAAACTGCGGAAGAAAGCTTTGTTCCCAGCACCTACCTTCTGATTGACAAGGCTCTGGTTACGACGGTGCAAGCCCAGGGGCGCCAGCGTTATGCCCAGGTTTACCTGGCGCTGGAAGCGACTGATGCGCAGGCTCTGGCAGCGGCCCAGCTGCACTTGCCACTGATTCGCAGCCAGTTGGTCATGGTTCTTGGTAACAGTGATTTCAATGAGTTGCAGACACCCGATGGGCGCCGGGGCCTGGCCGAGCGAATGCTGGCGACCGTGAACCAGGTGCTGGAACAGGAGGGTGAGCCCGCCGTCAAACGGGTGTTGTTCAGGAATTTTGTGGTGCAATAGGGCATGGGCGAAGCCTATCAGGGGCAGGGTTAAGTATGCAGGACTTGTTGTCACAGGATGAAATCGATGCCCTCCTCCATGGGGTGGATGACGGTGACATTGACACCTACGAAGAAGCCGACGATTCCGGCATAAAGCCCTACGATCTCTCCAGTCAGGACCGCATCGTCCGTGGTCGCATGCCGACCCTGGAAATGATCAATGAGCGGTTTGCCCGCTATACCCGAATCAGTCTGTTCAACCTCATGCGCCGCAACGCCGACGTTTCCACCGGCGGCGTCAAGATCATGAAATTTGGTGAGTACATTCACACGCTGTATGTGCCCACCAGCCTTAACCTGTGCAAGGTGCGCCCGTTGCGGGGCACCTCCCTGTTCGTGCTGGACGCCAAGCTGGTGTTCAAGCTGGTGGACAATTTTTTCGGCGGGGAAGGGCGCCATGCCAAGATCGAAGGCCGGGAATTCACCCCAACCGAGACCCGCATCGTCCAGATGGTTCTGAATCAGGTATTTGAGGATATGAAAGAAGCCTGGCATGCGGTGCTCAAGGTCGATTTCGAGTACCTCAGTTCGGAAGTAAATCCGGCTATGGCCAACATCGTCAGCCCCAGCGAAGTGGTGGTGGTCAGCACCTTCCATATCGAACTGGACGGTGGCGGCGGAGAACTCCACTTCGCCTTGCCCTATTCCATGATAGAACCTATCCGCGACGTGCTGGACGCTGGGGTACAGAGTGATATCGATGATGTGGATGAGCGGTGGGTCAACGCGCTCCAGGAAGACATCAAGGAGGTGAACGTGCCGATCAACACCACGGTCTGTCGCCGGCGGATTTCCTTGAGGGACATCGCAAGAATGAAGGCTGGAGACATCATCCCCGTGGAGATGCCGGAGCACCTGACCGTTACCGCTAACGGCATTCCCATCTACAAAGCCACGATGGGGACCCGTGACGGCAAACTGGCGCTGAGAATTCACGAGCGGGCAACGCTGCCCAAAGTCAAGAAACAACTGAAGGTGGGACGCAATGGCTGACGACGACAAGAACGATGAGCAGGAACTCAGCGAAGATGAAAAGCTGGCTGCCGAGTGGGAAGCAGCCATGGAAGAATCCGGCGATGAAGGCGGCCGTGAGGACGAGTGGTCGGCTGCCATGGCCGAGGCCGGTGAATCCGGGGCAGCCGGCAATGGCGTTCAGACGGCCCCCATGGAGGAATTCGACACGGGAACCGAGCCCGCCCGGGGCAATGGCCTGTCACCGGATATCGACGTTATCCTGGATATTCCGGTCACCATATCAATGGAAGTAGGCAACACCCAGATTCCGATACGCAACCTGCTCCAGTTGAACCAGGGCTCGGTGATCGAACTGGACCGGCTGGCGGGTGAACCACTGGATGTTCTGGTGAACGGTACCCTGATCGCTCACGGCGAGGTTGTGATGGTGAACGAAAAGTTCGGCATTCGTCTGACCGATGTGATCAGCCCGGGCGAACGAATCAAGCGGTTGCAGAAGTAATATGTGGTCAAGGCTCCCGGGCATTTCATTATTGGTGCTGGTGGCTCCGGCCCTGGCCCAGGAAACGGCCAGCACTGAAACTCCGACTTCTCCGATCAGGTCGCCGGATACCCTTGGCACCATCGTCAGCCTTGGTCTGGGCCTTGTCGCCGTAATTGCGGTGATCTATGGCTGTGCCTGGATCATCCGCCGCATGAACGGCATGACCGGCATGAACAACAACGCCATCAAGGTGGTTTCGGTCATGGCCATCGGAACACGGGAGCGCATCGCCCTGATTGAGGTGGGTGGCCAGCAGATCCTGTTAGGGGTTACGCCCTCGGCGATAAGAACCCTGCACGTGTTTGACGAGCCCGTCGTCGATGCCGGCAATGCCAGTTCCGGTGAGTTTGCCCGCCGTCTGCACACCATGATGGGCAAATCCTGGACCGCCCCGACGAGGAACGACTAGGCCCATGCGCGCCGCGACTCTCAAGCAACTGATCCCGACCTTGATTGTGCTCGCCGGCCTGGCCTGGGCGCCACTGGCACTGGCTCAGGAATCTACCGGTATTCCAGGCATTCCCGCGTTTACGGTCACGCCGGGGGAAGGCGAGGGAGTGCAGGAATATTCGGTGACCCTGCAGATACTGGCGCTGATGACCGCGCTCACCTTCCTGCCGGCGATGCTCATGATGATGACCTCATTTACCCGTATCATCGTGGTGTTTGCGATCCTTCGCCAGGCCATCGGCCTGCAGTCCACACCGTCAAACCAGATTTTGCTGGGGCTGGCGCTGTTTCTCAGTATCTTCATCATGAAACCGGTACTGGAAGAGGCCAACCGGGTGGGTTTGCAGCCCTATCTGCAGGAAGAAGTCACGTCTCTTGAGGCGGTTGAGCAGGCCAGCCAGCCCTTCAAAAAATTCATGCTGGAACAGACCCGGGAAAGCGATCTGGCCCTGTTCATGCGAATTTCCGACGTGCAGTACGACACCCCACAGGACGTTTCCTTCTGGGTCCTGATGCCGGCGTTTGTCACCAGTGAGCTCAAGACCGCCTTCCAGATCGGATTTATCCTGTTCATCCCGTTCCTGATTATCGACATGGTAGTGGCCAGTGTCCTCATGGCGATGGGTATGCTGATGTTGTCGCCCATCATCATCTCCCTGCCTTTCAAGATCATGCTGTTTGTGCTGGTGGACGGCTGGGCCCTGGTCATGGGCACCCTGGCTGCCAGTTACGGAATATAGGGGGCCTTATGACTCCGGAAACGGTTATCGACATCCTGCGCGAAGCACTCTGGCTGATAGTCCTGCTGTCGTCCGTAATCATCGGCCCGGGTCTGATTATCGGTCTGGTTGTCAGCACCTTCCAGGCGGCGACCCAGATAAACGAGCAGACCCTGAGCTTCCTGCCTCGCCTGCTGGTCACGCTTGTCGTTATCATCGTCTGGGGGCCCTGGATGCTGACCCAGTTGCTGGACCATGCCAACCGCCTGATCTCCAGCATCCCTTACCTGATCGGCTGACGGATGATACCGGCAGACATCAGCGCGGACATCATAGGCCAATGGGTAGGCCAGCACCTCTGGCCCCTGTTCCGCATGGCCAGCTTTCTTATGGTTATTCCCATCTTCGGCAGCCAGTTGGTGCCGGCCCGGGTGCGCCTGGGCCTGGCGCTGCTGATGACCGTGCTTATCGTACCCATGATCCCGGCCGTGCCCCGGGTTGAGGCCCTCAGTGCCGACGCCGTGGTAATTACCCTGCAACAGATCCTGATTGGTGTCGGCATGGGCTTCGCGCTGACCGCCCTGTGGCAGCTCTTTGTCGTTACCGGCCAGATGATCGCCATGCAGATGGGCCTCGGCTTCGCCTCCATGGTCGACCCGGCCAACGGCATTAACGTGCCGGTGCTGTCCCAGATCTACACCATCACAATCACCCTGCTGTTCCTGGCCATGAACGGACACCTGGTGGCCTTCGAAGTCTTCATCGAAAGCTTCCGGACCCTGCCCGTTGGCATGGAGGGCCTGGGCCAGACCGGCGTCTGGGAACTTGCCCACCGGATCAGCTGGATGTTTGCCTCCGCCTTGCTCCTGGCGCTGCCAGCCGTGACCGCCGTGCTCATTGTCAACATCTCCTTCGGCGTCATGACCCGTGCCGCGCCCCAGATGAACATCTTCGCCCTTGGTTTCCCGATTGGCCTGATTTTTGGCTTGTTTGCCATATGGGTGCTGCACGCCAATTTTCTGCCACACTTTGATCAGTACACAAGAGAGACCTTTGACTTCATGCGGGGGCTGCAAGGGCAGCCTTAGGAAATGGTTAAGGCGAGACGAATGCAGACTCCCCTCGATGAATAGGCGGAGGCAGGCGGGTCAGGCTGTCCAAAACTGTGCGGAGCCAGGGATGGCGGAGCCAAGCGTACAGGGACGTATTCACAGCGTGTTTTGGACAGCCTGACCCGCCTGCCGATACGGCACAAGCTGGATTAAGAGAATGGCCGAAGACAACGACAACAGTCAGGAAAAAACGGAAGAGGCCACCCCCCGAAGGCTGGAAAAAGCCCGGGAGGAGGGCCAGACCGCCCGTTCCAAGGAGCTGGCCACCATGGCCGTGCTCCTGGCCGGCGCCGGCGGCCTGCTCATGTTCGGCGCCAGCCTCGGCGCCTCACTGGAAGCCATCATGCGCGACAGCTTCGTTATCGAACGCTCCGCCATTTTTGACACCCGGCACATGAGCGTCGAACTGCTGGCTTCCGCCAAGGAAGCCGCCTGGGCGCTCGCACCCATCCTGGTCATGCTCCTGATTGCCGCCGTGTTCGGCTCCATCGGCATTGGCGGTTTGCTGATCAGCGGCAAAGCGGTAGCGCCAAAACTCAATCGCATGGACCCCGTCAAGGGCCTGGGTCGCATGTTTTCCATGCGTTCCCTGATCGAGCTGGTCAAAGCCATTGCCAAAGTCGGCCTGGTCATGGCCGTGGCCATCCTGATCCTCAACCTGCGCACCGAAGACCTGCTCAGTATTTCCGAAGAGTCGGTGGTGCCGGCGATGGAGCACGTGCTCTGGACCCTTGGCTGGAGTTTCTTCCTGTTGTCCTGCGCCACCATCATCATTGCGATGATTGACGTGCCTTTCCAGATCTTCGATCACCAGAAAAAACTCCGGATGACCAAGCAGGAAGTGAAGGATGAGCATAAGGACACTGAGGGTAAGCCGGAAGTCAAGGGCAAGATTCGCCAGCTCCAGCGCGAGATGGCCCAGCGCCGGATGATGCAGGACGTGCCCTCGGCAGACGTGGTGATCACCAACCCGACCCATTATGCGGTGGCCCTGAAATACGATCAGAAGGCGATGGGCGCTCCGGTAGTGGTGGCCAAGGGCGCCGACGAGATTGCCTTCAAGATCATGGAAATCGCCCGCGAGAACAAAGTCGAAATCCTGCGCACGCCCCCGCTGACCCGGGCGGTTTTCCACAACACCGATATCGGCGAGGAGATTCCCGACGGCCTTTATATGGCGATTGCCCAGGTGCTCGCCTATGTCTTCCAGCTTCGTCAGTTCCGTAAGGGGCGTGGACCGAAGCCCGGTATGCCTGATTTTCCGATTCCTTCTGACTTAAGGCGGGATGTTTGAGTTTGGTTCGTTTAGTAGCCTGAGGATTATGGTGTTTGTGGGTTTGTGGGTTTGCGGGCAGGCCTCCCAAAAACCGCTACGAGCACGTCCATGTGCGCTTGTTTCCGGCCATCCTTGGCCTCCAACATTTTTGGGAGGCCCGCCCGCAAACCCACGTTTGAACCCTTCGGATATCGTTAGAGTCGTAGGGTTAGGCGAAGTCGTAATCCCACCATTTTGTTCGGTCCTCAACCTACGTCTTTAGAGTCAAAGTGTTGCGATGTGTGAATATATCTCTGAAGTTTGACGGCGGGTGTGCGGGAAGGCTTTCCAAAACTGTGCGGAGCCATGGATGGCGGAGCTCAAGCGCCACAGGGATGTGCCGCAAGGAGCGGGTTTTGGAAAGTCTTCCCGTACACCCGCCACCCCCAAAATCTGGCAGGCTAGGTGAACAAACCCGCCGTCAAACTCAGCAGCTAGTCTCGATAACCCGAACCATCGGCTCCCCTCGGCGCCACAGGCGATTTCCAGAACCTGGGTAATGCCCTGATCCTGGATCACCTGGTCAATCAGATGATCCAGGATCAGGTGGCGCTGGAGCAGGAATGTCCGGATGTTGCCGCCAATGGCGGCCTCGAACGGGGTCATCAGTCGGTACAGCCAGCGGCCCTTCCTGGTGGCGAGGGTGTCGTCAGAGAGCCCGTGCCGGTGCCAGACGGCACCGGTATACAGGGCAGTGAAGCTGATGCCGGAGCTGTCAGTCGGTCTTCTGCTCATAAATGGCTCTTCCCCAGGCCTCGTGGCTGCCGGGCAGCACCAGGTTCAGGGTGGTGGCAGCCACCGCGCTCAGCGCAATGCCTTCCAGATTCCCCAGAACCATGCCGCCAATACCGAACACCAGGGTGACACCCACGATAACCAGGTTGCGGGACTGTGACAGGTCCACCTGATGGCGGATCAGTGTGTTAAGGCCAACCACCGCGATGGAACCGAACAGCAGGCACAGGATACCACCCATGACCGGCACCGGAATACTCTGCAGGGCTGCGCCGAACTTGCCCATGAAGGCCAGGGCGATGGCAATGCAGGCGGCCCACCACATCACCTTCGGGTTGAAGTTCCTGGTCAGCATGACCGCGCCGGTGACTTCCGAGTAGGTCGTGTTGGGCGGGCCGCCGAGCAGGGAAGCGGCGCTGGTGGCCAGGCCGTCACCCAGCAGGGTGCGGTGCAGGCCGGGTGTTTCCAGGTAGTTCTTGCGGGTGACGTTGCCGATGGCCAGTACGTCGCCGATGTGTTCGATGGCCGGGGCGATGGCAACCGGAATCATGAACAGAACAGCACCCCAACTGAACGCCGGCGCAACAAAGTTGGGGACGGCAAACCAGGCCGCTTCCTGAATCGGTGTGGTATCGACGATGCCGGCGAAGGCGGAGAGGATATAACCGGTAATGACCCCGAACATGATCGGAATCAGCCGGAAGATGCCCCGGGCCCACACCGACATGATAATGGTCACCGCCAGGGAAATCATGGCGATCCAGATGGCGGTGTCGTGCGGAATCAGCTGGGTAGCGCCATCACCGGTGCGCCCGGAGGCCATGTGAACGGCAACCGGCGCCAGGCCGAGACCGATGGTCATGATCACAGGGCCGATAACGACCGGAGGCAAAAGACGGCGTACAAAGCCGGTGCCCCTGAGGCGAACCAGCCCGCTCAGGATAATGTAGAGGATGCCCGCAGCCATCAGCCCGCCGAGGGTTTGTTCCATGCCAAACCGGCCCTTGGAGGCAATAACCGGCGCGATAAAGGCGAAGGAGGAGGCCAGGAAGATGGGAATCTGGCCGCCGGTGACCAGGTGGAAAATCAGGGTGCCCAGACCGGCGGTGAACAGGGCAACGTTGGGGTCCAGCCCGGTAATCAGTGGCATGAGAACCAGGGCGCCGAAGGCCACCAACAGCATCTGGGAACCCGCGATCACCTGTTTCCAGACCGGATCGTTGATAGGGCCCTGCATGCTCAAGCGTCCTTCTGCTTGGTGCCGAAGATCTTGTCGCCGGCATCGCCGAGACCCGGAAGGATATAGCCTTTCTCGTTCAGGCGTTCGTCAACTGAGGCCGTGTAGACAGACACATCCGGGTGTTTCTCCAGGACCTTTTCAATACCCTCTGGAGCGGCGACCAGAACCAGGGCCCGAATCTCGGTGCTGCCCGCCTTCTTGAGCAGGTCGATGGTGGAAATCATGGAGCCGCCGGTCGCCAGCATCGGGTCGACAATCAGTGCCATGCGCTGGTCGAGCTCACCAACCAGTTTTTCCAGATAGGTGCTGGCTTCCAGGGTTTCCTCGTCTCGGATCTGGCCGACAACGCTTACCCGGGCGACCGGGATCAGGCTGAGTACACCGTCGAGCATGCCAAGGCCCGCACGAAGAATCGGAACAATGGTGATTTTCTTGCCATGGATCTGTTCCACCGTCACCGGGCCGGCCCAGCCATTGATGGTCTTTTCCTGGAGGTTGAAATCCTTGGTGGCTTCATAGGTCAGCAGGGCACCGACTTCCTGTGCCAGCTCACGAAAATTCTTGGTGCTGATATCCGCGCGGCGCATCAGGCCGAGCTTGTGGCGGATAAGCGGGTGTTTTACCTCGTGGATTGGCATGGGGTCACCTGTGTGTCTGATTGTGGTTTCGGTGTCTCAATTAAATGGCGCAAGGATACCGTATCTGGCTAGGCGAGTCAGGCGGCGGAGCAATGCTTAGCGTGAAATTCCCCCGGCCGTGGTACGGATCTTGCGGTAACCCTCACGAACGACGCCCCGGCGTCAGAATCCCGACCTTATACCGCTTGCAGGCGCAGTTAAACGGAGAAGTTTCCGGTATGGACAGAGCTTTGGTCCTTAATAACGTCAAAACCCTGACGCGGGGCAATCTGGGCGTGCCCGTCATGTTGATGGGGTTGCTGGGCATGATGATTCTACCCATGCCCGCCTTCCTGCTGGACGTGTTCTTTACCTTTAATATCACCCTGTCGATCGTCATCCTGCTGGTGTGTGTCTACGCCCTCCGGCCCATGGAGTTTGCGTCTTTCCCGACCGTGCTGCTTGTGGCGACTCTGTTGCGCCTGGCCTTGAACGTGGCGTCTACCCGGATCGTGCTGTTGAACGGCCACGAGGGGGGGGATGCCGCCGGTAAGGTTATTGAATCCTTTGGCGCGGTATTGATTGGCGGTAACTATGCCGTTGGTCTGGTGGTGTTTGCGATCCTGATGATCATCAACTTCCTGGTGGTGACCAAGGGCGCCGGACGGGTGTCCGAGGTGAGCGCCCGCTTTACGCTGGATGCCATGCCTGGCAAACAGATGGCGATTGATGCTGACCTGAACGCCGGTCTGATCAATCAGGAGGAGGCCAAGCATCGCCGGGCGGAGATCGCCCAGGAGGCTGATTTCTATGGTTCCATGGACGGTGCCTCCAAGTTTGTGAAAGGCGACGCCATTGCCGGCCTGCTGATTCTTGCGATTAACATAATTGGCGGGGTCGCCATTGGCATGCTCCAGCACGGCCTGGATTTTGGCCTGGCCATGGAGCGGTATGCGCTGCTGACCATCGGTGACGGCCTAGTGGCGCAGATCCCGTCGCTGCTGCTGTCTACCTCTGCCGCCATCATGGTTACCCGGGTTACTTCCAGCCAGGATATGGGTGGGCAGATCCTTCAGCAGATGTTCAGTGCGCCCAAGGCACTGTCAATTGCCGCCGCCATCCTGATCATCCTTGGCCTGATTCCGGGCATGCCCCACGTAGCCTTCCTGGGCCTGGGTGCCCTGGCCGCGGGTGCCGCCTGGTATATCTGGAAACATCAGCGCCAGACGGTAGAAGACGAAGGCGTATATCCGGGGCGGGCCGGGGGTGCGCCTCGTCCGGCTGGCCGCGATCTTCCGCCGGGCGGTGACGCCGGTTCCGACCAGGGCCGTCAACTGCCGGCGCCGGGTGAAACCAAAGAGCTGGGCTGGGACGATGTGGCCACTGTGGACATCGTGGGCCTGGAGGTGGGGTATCGGCTTATTCCGCTGGTGGACAAGTCCCAGGGTGGCCAACTGCTCAGCCGCATCAAGGGTGTGCGTAAAAAGCTGTCCCAGGATCTGGGCTTTCTGATGCCCTCGGTTCACATTCGCGACAATCTCGATCTGATGCCCAACGTCTACCGCATCACGCTGATGGGTGTGACCATTGCCGAGGCGGAAATTCACCCGGACCGGGAGCTTGCCATTGATCCCGGGCAGGTATTCGGAAAAGTGGAAGGGATTGAAGGCAAGGATCCGGCGTTTGGCCTGGATGCCAGCTGGATCGAGCCGGACAAGAAGGATCAGGCCCAGACCCTCGGCTATACGGTTGTGGACGCCAGCACGGTCGTGGCTACCCACCTGAATCAGGTGCTACAGAAGCATGCCCACGAATTGCTGGGGCACGAAGAAGTCCAGAAGTGGCTGGACCAGTTGGAAAAGATTTCGCCCAAGCTCGCCGAAGAGCTGGTACCCACGACTGTTTCCATCAGCTTGTTGCTGAAAGTGCTGCAGAACCTCCTGAAGGAGGAGGTTCCGGTTCGGGATATGCGGTCTATCGCCGAGGCCATCGTGAACGTGCACCCCAAGAACCAGGATCCGAAGCTGCTGACCACGGCCGCCCGCCAGTCCCTGCGCAGGATGATCGTCCAGAGCATTTGCGGCAACGAATCGGAGATACCGGTAATCACCCTGGACCCGGATCTGGAACAGTTATTGCTGAAGTCTGTTCAGCAGAGTCAACAATCCGGCGGACAGGAAGACATCGGCCTGGTTCTGGAGCCGAACATGGTTGAAAAGCTCCAGCGCTCCCTTAAGGAGAGCGTCCAGCGCCAGGAAATGCTGGGAAAGCCGGCCATTCTGCTGGTCTCCGGGCCTCTGCGCCCGGTGCTGGCGAAATTTGCCAGCTACGGGGTAGAGCGCCTGCATGTGCTCTCGTACCAGGAAATCCCGGATAACAAACAGATCACAATCGTGGCGTCCGTTGGCCAGTAACGGCGCGGATGACAGAGCGGACAGCGCCGGCACGGCGTTGCCGGTGGAGGAAGAGGCATTATGAAAGTAAAACGGTTTTTTGCCAGGACCATGGCAGAGGCACTCAAGCAGGTCAGCGAACAGATGGGGCCGGACGCCGTAATCCTTTCCAACCGCCGGGTTGACGGTGGCATCGAAATTGTGACGGCGCTGGACTATGACGAAAACATGGCGCGCCAGCGACTGGGCGACCAGGCGCAGGAGGCCACCAACGGCTCCCGCCTGGCAGAGATGCAGGCGGACCAGCAGCGTCGTCTTGAGGACGAGCTCGGCCGGTCCCGGGAGCGAATCCGCGAGGTTCGGGAAAAGCGGGCCGCCCAGGGGGCCGGCTATGCAGGTACGTCGTTTTCTGCGGTGCAGGAATCGTTGGGTGCCGGCTTTGATGAGCCTGAGCCGTTGGTGCAAGCGCCACGGCAAGGTTATTCCGATGAGCTGGCCCAGATGCGCGCGGAGATCCGTTCCCTGAAGAACCTGATGCAGGGCCGTAAGCCGGAGCCTGAGGTGCCGGCAACCAGTGCGGTTCAGCAGAGACTGGCCGAGCGGCTTCAGGAGTTCGGTCTCGGTAGCGATCTGGCGGGGTCAATTTCCCGCCGCCACAAGGCCGGGCGCCTGGAGGATGGCTGGAAGCAATCCCTTAAAATGTTGTGCACCGGCGTACGGACTTCCCGCCTGGAATGGCTGGATCAGGGCGGCGTCTTTGCCCTGGTGGGGCCAACTGGCTCGGGTAAAACCACCACCATTGGCAAGCTCGCGGCGCGGTATGTGCTCAGCCATGGTGCCGATTCTGTGGCCCTGGTCACCACTGACCGTTATCGGGTAGCGGCGCATGAGCAGTTGTTTGTCTTCGGTCGCATTCTGAACGTTCCAGTGCGGGTCGTCGACGAGAGCCACAGCCTGGATGATATCCTGGACGAGTTGTCAGGCCGCCATCTGGTACTGATTGATACTGCCGGCCTGACCAGTGCGGACAAAGGCTACCAGGAACAACTGGCGGAACTGGCGCGCAGCCATCACAATATAAAGACGCACCTGGTCGTTTCGGCCACCAGTCAGCCGCGCATCATGAAATCCGTCTGGCATTGCTATAAGATGGCAAATCTTGCGGGCTGCGTGATGACCAAGGTCGACGAGGCCCTGACACTTGGCGAGTCTCTCGGCTTTGTGATGGAAACCGGCCTGTCGGTAGCCTATTACACAGACGGGCAGAAGATTCCCGAAGACCTGCACCACGCAGAAGCGGTTCCGCTGGTGCGGCTGGCCGTGGAGCGGCTTAAAATCCTCCAGAAACAGCAGGCGGTCGCAGAAGGGGCCTGACAGAGCGCGCCTGGGACCGGACAGTGATACCGGGCAGACCGGCAGAGAGTGTCCGAAAAGACAGCACCTGGCTAAACGTGGCGAGAGACAAAAAACAGTATGAGCAAAGCGCAACCGGTACAGGTGATTGCAGTTTCCGGCGGAAAAGGTGGAGTCGGCAAGAGTAACGTGTCGGTTAACCTCGGGATTGCCCTGGCCCAGAAAGGCCGGAGGGTCGTGCTTCTTGATGCCGACCTCGGGCTGGCCAATATCGATGTACTGCTCGGCATTACCGCCAACCGGAACCTTCAGGATGTGCTGGCGGGTGACTGTGATCTCAAGGACGTTCTGGTCGATGGCCCCGGTGGCATCAAGATTGTACCGGCGTCCTCCGGTACCCAGCGAATGACCCAGCTCAGCCCCATGGAGCATGCCGGGCTGATCAACGCGTTCAGCGAACTCGGTGACCAGATCGATGTTCTGATCGTAGACACCGCCGCGGGCATTTCCGAATCGGTGGTGAGCTTTCTGAGAGCCTCCCAGGAGCTGCTCCTGGTGGTGTGCGACGAGCCCACCTCCATCACCGACTGTTATGCCCTGATCAAACTTATGAACCGTGATTACGGCACCAACCGTTTCCGCATTCTTGCCAATCAGGTGAGAAATGAGCAGGAAGGCCGGCACCTGTTTGAAAAACTGACCCGGGTCACCGAGCGCTTCCTGGATGTGGCACTACAATATGTCGGTATGGTGCCTTACGATGAAGCCGTGAAAAAAGCGGTTCAGCGGCAGCGGGCAGTGCTGGATGCCTATCCCAGGGCAAAAGCCTCCCTGGCGATCAAGGCGCTGGCGGAAAAAGTTGACAACTGGCCGCTGCCTTCCTCTCCCCGCGGGCACCTGGAATTCTTTGTGGAGCGGCTCGTCGAAGTCTGAATCAGATCCAGTCAAACAAAAAACCGGATACATGACATTGGCGAAAAACCTCGGAATCTATAACCAGTCAGGCGCGCAGAAGCCTTCCCAGCTCGTTGAGGAGCACGCGCCCCTGGTCAAGAAAATTGCCCTTCATCTGATGGCCCGGCTACCAGCCTCTGTGCAGCTTGATGACCTGATGCAGGCCGGAATGATCGGCCTGCTCGAGGCGGCTCAACGCTACAGCGCCACCAGGGGTGCAACCTTCGAGACCTACGCGGGCATCCGGATTCGTGGCGCCATGGTGGATGAGATCCGCAAGGGCGACTGGGTTCCCCGTTCCGTGCACCGCAATGCCCGTCGTATTTCCCAGGCTATCAAGGCCGTTGAAGATCGTCTCGGCCGGGAGGCCCAGGATCTGGAAGTGGCTGAAGAACTGGGCATGGGGCTGGCCGAGTACCATACCTACCTCTCTGACTCCAACAGCGGCCGGCTTTTTAGTCTCGATGAGCTCAATGAATCCGGCGAACTGCCGATAGAACAGACAGAGCCACGGGATAATCCGCTCGAAGGGCTCTCGTCCGACGCGTTCCGCCGCAGTCTCGCCGAGGCTATAGAGGAACTGCCGGAGCGGGAAAAACTGGTGTTGAGCCTGTATTACCAGGACGAGCTGAACCTCAAGGAAATCGGTGCGGTGCTCGGCGTCAGTGAAAGCCGGGTCAGCCAGATTCACAGCCAGGCGGCCTTGCGACTTCGGGGGCGTTTATCGGACTGGCGCCAGGATACGGGCAACTGATCACTGTTTTGTGTGTCCGCGGCGGGGCAGACTGTAGTTTTTGGTAACCGATGCTTTACAACCGAAGCAAAGATCAGACAATAAGCGGTTGAAACAGCGGCCTGCTAGACTCGAAAGGTCAAACGAATTCCGGGTGTTACTAACTGGAGGTCCCATTGGACAAGAACATGAAAATTCTCATTGTGGATGATTTTTCCACAATGCGACGGATTATCAAGAACCTGCTACGTGATCTTGGTTTCACCAATACCGATGAAGCCGATGACGGCAACACGGCGCTGCCGATGCTCAAAAGCGGGAAATATGATTTTCTGGTAACTGACTGGAATATGCCGGGCATGTCCGGTTTCGATCTGCTCAAGGCCGTGAGGGCTGACGAGAACCTGAAAACCCTGCCGGTGCTGATGGTGACCGCAGAGGCCAAGCGGGACCAGATTGTTGCCGCTGCCCAGGCAGGCGTCAATGGCTATGTTGTCAAGCCGTTTACTGCTGCGGTGCTCAAGGAAAAAATTGAAAAAATCTTTGAAAGAATCCAGTAACCAGAGATCGGATGGCTCTCATGAGCGATAGCAAAAAGAATCATCGGGGCCTTGAGCCAGAGGTGACGGAAAAGCTCCGGCGTCAGGCAGCCGAACTGGCTGAAAGCGTTGATGCCGGTGAATATGCCAAAGCCATGACCCTGATCAATGAGCTCAGCGAAGTCAGGGATCAAAGCCTGTATCGCGAAGTCGGGCGACTGACCCGAAGCCTGCACGAAGCGATCCGGAACTTTCAGATAGATCCCCGAAACGCGGAACAACAGGAAGTGCTGTCAAAAATGACAGATGCCTCTGACCGTCTCGAGTACGTGGTACACATGACCGGTGAGGCGGCCAACCGGAC
Source organism: Marinobacter sp. SS8-8 (assembly GCF_030540945.1). Lineage (NCBI taxonomy): Bacteria > Pseudomonadati > Pseudomonadota > Gammaproteobacteria > Pseudomonadales > Marinobacteraceae > Marinobacter > Marinobacter sp. SS8-8. The sequence continues at coordinate 42,900 of NZ_JASSVN010000023.1, forward strand.
CATGGACCTGGTCGAGGCAACCATGCCAGTGGCCAATGCATTGAGAGACGAGGCGGCAGCCTTGCGGGACGAGTGGCAACGCTTGCGCCGCAGGGAAATGCAGCCGGCGGAATTTCGCCAGTTGTATGGCCGGATCGACAAGTTCTTTGCCGGCATGACCGCGGACGCGGAGACCATGTACAACAATCTCTCGGAAATACTGCTGGCCCAGGATTTCCAGGATCTCACCGGGCAGGTCATCCAGAAAGTCACCACACTGGTGAAAGAGGTTGAGGAACAGATGCTCTGCCTGGTGGTGATGGCCAGTCACGTCGATCAACTGACGGGCACCGTGCACCAGATTGAGGAAACGGAAGAATCTGCGGAAAAGGGCGTCGGGCCCCAGATCAAGGCCGATGAGCGTGAAGATGTAGTCTCGGGACAGGACGATGTGGATGACCTGTTGTCCAGTCTCGGTTTCTGAATGAAGAGGGTAACGCATGGCGTTTGATGCTGATGACGAGATTTTGCAGGACTTCCTGGTAGAGGCCGGCGAAATACTCGAAAAGCTGTCAGAGCAGTTGGTAGACCTTGAGCAACATCCTGATGACAGTGATCTGCTCAACGCCATCTTCCGTGGTTTCCACACTGTCAAGGGCGGGGCAGGCTTCCTGCAGCTTGATGCTTTGGTAAATTGCTGCCATTCCGCGGAGAACGTGTTCGATATTCTGCGCAATCACAAGCGCAAGGTGGATTCAGAGCTGATGGATGTGGTTCTGGAGGCCCTCGATAACGTCAACGCGATGTTTGAGCAGGTCCGTAACCACGAAGAACTGACGCCCGCCCCCGACGAATTGATCACAGCGCTCGACGCCCTGGCACAGCCTGAGGTCGGAAGCGCCGCCCCGGCCGCCACCCCACAGCAGGAACAAACGACGGAAGACGACGCGACAGAAGGCGGGGGCGATATCACCGACGACGAATTCGAGAAGTTGCTGGATGCATTGCATGACGATCCATCCGGCGAACCCTCATCGCTGTCCAGCCCCGATGCCGGAGCCGGCAACAACGAGAGTTCCGGTGATGACGAGATCAGCGATGATGAGTTTGAGGCGCTTCTGGACCAGCTGCATGGCAAGGGTCAGTTTGCGGGTGCGCCTGCCGCTGGGACTCCCGGCAGGAAAGACGAAAAACAGTCCCCGAAGACTGAAACCGGCGGCAGCGATGACCTGATCACAGACGATGAATTCGAGAAGCTGCTGGACGATCTCCACGGCAAGGGCGGAAGCCCTGCGGTCAGCGGCCAGCCGGCTTCGCCGCAAAAACAGGCGAGGCCAAAAGCCGAGCCACCCAAGGCGGAAAAACCGAAGGAAGAACCGAAATCCGCTGACAGACCGGGCACCAAAGGCGGCGCCGCACCGGCCATGCCATCCAGGGAGCATGCCCCGGCCGCAGAAACCACCGTGCGCGTCGACACCAAGCGCCTGGACGACATCATGAACATGGTGGGTGAACTGGTGCTGGTTCGGAACCGTTTGCAGCGCCTCGGTGCGGCAAGCGAAGACGAACACATGCACAAGGCGGTCTCGAACCTGGATGTAGTAACGACCGATCTTCAGTCTGCTGTGATGCAGACCCGCATGCAGCCGATCAAGAAAGTGTTCGGCCGTTTCCCGCGGGTGGTCCGGGACCTTGCCAGAAGCCTCAAGAAAGAGGTGAACCTGGTCATGCATGGCGAGGATACCGACCTCGACAAGAACCTGGTGGAGGCGCTATCCGATCCACTGGTGCATCTGGTCCGTAACTCCGTCGATCACGGTATCGAGGCGCCGGATGTCCGGGAAAAAGCCGGCAAGCCGCGCCAGGGCACGGTTACGCTGTCGGCGGAACAGGAAGGCGATCATATCCTGCTGTCCATTGATGACGACGGCGCCGGCATGAACCCCGAGGTGCTGCGGCGCAAGGCGGTGGAAAAAGGCATTTACGACCAGGATGCAGCTGATCGTCTGACCAATACCGAGTGCTACAACCTGATCTTTGCCGCAGGCTTTTCGACCAAGGATCAGATTTCCGATGTCTCCGGCCGTGGTGTCGGCATGGATGTGGTCAAGACCAAGATTGGTCAGCTCAATGGTCAATTGAGTGTTGAGTCTGAGCTGGGCAAGGGGTCGCGGATTATCATCAAGGTTCCGCTGACGCTCGCGATCATGCCCACCCTGATGATCATGCTCGGCGACCAGTCCTTTGCCTTGCCGCTGGTGAATGTGGTCGAGATTTTCCATCTGGATCTCACCAAAACCAACGTTGTCGACGGTCGGGAATGCATTGTGGTTCGGGAAAAAGTGTTCCCGCTGTTCCACATCAAACGCTGGCTGGTGCGTGACAACGGATCCCGGGAAGTGCCGGAGAATGCCCACGTCGTGATCGTTGCCATGGGTACCAAACAGGTAGGCTTTGTGGTCGACCAGTTGGTCGGGCAGGAAGAGGTGGTGATCAAACCACTGGGTCGTGCACTCCAGGGTACTCCGGGCATGGCCGGCGCCACGATCACCGGTGATGGCCGAATCGCGCTGATTATTGATGTTCCCAGCCTGCTGCAACACTACGGTTAAGCCGTGACCGGCAGGTGACAATGGAATGGGTAGGAGAAGTGGATGACAGTTTCTGTCCTGGTCGTTGACGATTCAGGGTTTTTTCGAAAACGGCTGACGGAAATCCTGACCAGCTCCGGCCAGATCAAGGTCGTTGGCGCTGCCACCAACGGCCGGGAGGGCGTGGAGCTTGCCGAGAGGCTGCGTCCGGACGTGATTACCATGGATTACGAGATGCCGGTTATGGACGGTATTTCTGCCGTGCGCGAAATCATGCGCAAGCATCCGGTGCCTGTCCTCATGTTTTCCTCGCTCACCTACGAAGGTGCGCGAGTGACTCTGGATGCCCTGGAAGCCGGCGCCGTTGACTTTCTGCCGAAGAACTTCGAGGAAATTGCCAGGGATAACAGCCAGCTCCAGAAAATCCTGATCGACCGGGTTCTGGATGTCGCCCGCAGCCGACCCGGCGCCCGTCCGGTCGCTCCGTTCCGGGACGGAGCGCCACCTCCTGCCGCGCGGGCGCCCATTGATGCGGCACCGGTTCGCTCCCGGCCTGAATCAATCCTGCGTCAGCGCCACGGCATTCAGGAGCGGGCCCCGGGTGTGGGAGCTACAGGCGAGGCTGAAGTCCCGAGGCGTCATGCCCGCCGGGGCCCCGCCAAACATTACGCGGTGGTCGGCATTGGTACCTCAACGGGCGGGCCGGTGGCGCTGCAGCGGGTACTGACCGCCTTGCCTGCGTCGTTCCCGGCGCCACTGGTGCTGGTCCAGCACATGCCGGCCAGTTTTACGCCGGCGTTTGCCGAGCGGCTGAACAAACTCTGCCGCATAGAAGTTCGGCAAGCAGAAGATGGCGACGTGCTTCGCCCGGGACTTGCCTTACTGGCGCCCGGCGGCAAACAGATGATGATTGAGAACCGGGGCGGACAGGCCCGGGTCCGGATCCTGCCAGGTGACGAGCGGCTCAATTACAAGCCTTGCGTAGACGTGACCTTTGGTTCACTGGCCCGGAGTTTCCCGGGCAAGACCCTGGGCGTGATCCTTACCGGCATGGGCTCTGACGGCAAGGAGGGCTGCCGGATGATGAAGCAGAGTGGCTCGGATATCTGGTCCCAGGACGAAAAATCCTCGGTCATTTACGGAATGCCCATGGCCGTTGCCAAGGCAGGACTGACCGATGAAGTCCTGTCACTGGACGAAATCGGACCGCGGCTGGTGGAAGGTGTCAGCTGATGGATATCCTCAGCCTTCTCGGGGTTGTTCTCGCATTTGCCGCCATACTGGGCGGCAACCTGTTGGAAGGCGGGGCGCTGGGCTCGCTCTTTAATGGTCCCGCGGCGGTGATTGTGATTGGTGGCACATTTGCCGCGACGATTCTCCAGACCTCGTGGTCCATGCTTAAAAGAGCCTTTACTCAGGTGCGCTGGGTTTTTGTTCCGCCGTTTATCAACATGGAAGATGGCTTGGGGAAAGTCATTGACTGGAGCGTGAAGGCCCGCAAGCAGGGGCTTCTTGGCCTTGAAGGGCTGGCAGAGAGAGAGCCGGAACCGTTTGCCAGGAAAGGGCTGCAATTGCTGGTGGACGGTGCGGAAACGGAAACCATCCGGGGCGTTATGGAGGTGGATCTGGAATCCCGTGAACAGAGGGATCTCGAATCTGCCAAGGTGTTTGAGGCCATGGGCGGCTATTCCCCGACCATCGGGATTATCGGTGCGGTTATGGGTCTGATCCAGGTGATGACCAACCTGGAAGATCCTCAGTCACTCGGTAGCGGTATTGCCACGGCCTTTGTTGCGACCATTTACGGTGTCGCCCTGGCGAATCTGCTGTTTTTCCCGGTGGCCAACAAGATGCGTGGTATCGTGCGGGAGCGGACCCGCTACGAGGATATGATGATTGACGGCATTATTGCCATCGCCGAGGGTGAAAACCCGAAATCCATCGAATTGCGGCTGCGGGGCTTCCTGCAGTAGGCATGCGCAGGCCAGACTATGCGGCGCCGTAGGCAACCCAAGGACGATCTGCACAATAAAGAGCGTTGGCTGATTTCCTATGCCGACTTCATCACCCTGCTGTTCGCCTTTTTTGTGGTGATGTACTCGGTTTCGTCCGTGAACGAAGGCAAGTACAAGGTGTTGTCCGAAACCCTGACCGGGGTTTTCAACGCGCCCCAGCGGTCCTTCCAACCCATCGAGATCGGCGAGCAGCCTCAGCAGTCCCTGAGCGCGCCCGCTGAAAACGTGATACCCCCGGCAGTCACCGAAGCTCCCCGAAACCCTGAAATGGACGCCCAGGCCCGGACCGAGGCCCTGCGTGCCATGGCTGACCAGTTGACCATGGAGTTCGATGAACTGATCAACCAGGGGGTTGTGACACTGGAAACCAGCGACAAATGGCTGGAACTGAATCTGCCGAACAGCCTGCTTTTTGGTAGTGGCGATGCAGAGCCTCACTACGATGCTTTTGAAGTTATTGATAAAATCGCCACCGTTCTTAACAATCGGGACAACGCCGTCAAAGTCGAGGGCTTCACCGACAATCGGCCCATTAGTACCTCCCGCTTTCCCTCCAACTGGGAACTGTCCGCCGCCCGCGCGGCAGCCGTTGTTCGGATGCTGGTCATGGAAGGCATTGAGCCGGAGCGCCTTGCCGCGGTCGGTTACGGCCAGTATCAGCCGGTTGCGCGGAATGACACGGAAGAGGGACGGCGCAGAAACCGGCGGGTGGTGTTGCTGATTTCCCGCGACGCCAGTATCCGGGGTGCCATGCGATAATACCGTTCGTCGGCAGATGCGTATGGTTCCGTTGGCACGGTTCGTGTATTTATTCCCGGTCATAAAAGGCGACGGCAAGAGCTTGCCGGAAATCCCCCTGCTATTCGTTCAAGTTGCCCGGGGGGCTGCCGATAAACGGGACTGTGGCCCCTGTGAATCCGGCCATACCGATGTGTTCTCTGGAGAGTCAAAGCGTGCGAATCTGGGCAGTAGCCAATCAGAAAGGTGGTGTCGGCAAAACCACATCCGTTGTTGCGCTGGGCGGCTTGCTCGCTGAGCGGGGCAAGCGCGTTCTTGTTGTCGATCTGGACCCCCATGGCTCGCTGACCAGCTGGTTCGGGTGCGATCCGGACACCATCGCCCACAGTGTGTTCGATCTGTTCCAGCACCAGGGCAAAGTTCCCGAGGGGCTGCCGGCCCAGCTGATTACTGAAACCGGTTGCCGGGGGCTGTCCCTGCTGCCGGCCAGTGCCGCACTGGCAACCCTGGAGCGCCGGATGATCGGCGTGGAAGGCATGGGGCTGATTGTCTCCCGGGCCCTGACCCAGCTCTGGGATGACTTTGATTATGTGCTTCTGGATAACACGCCGTCGCTTGGCGTGCTGATGGTCAATGCCCTGGCCGCCGCCCAGCACCTGATCATTCCGGTGCAAACCGAATTTCTTGCCATCAAGGGCCTTGAGCGAATGCTCCACACGCTCAAGATGATCATGCGTTCCCAGAAGAACGAGCTGGCTTACACCATCGTGCCGACACTCTATGACCGGCGCACCCAGGCTTCGGTGAAAAGCCTCAATGTGCTACGCAAAACCTATCGGCAATCCCTGTGGCAGTTTGCCATTCCCGTGGATACCAAATTCCGGGATGCCAGCCAGGCCGGTTTGATTCCTTCTGCTCTGGACGCCGAGACTCACGGTGTCCGGGCGTACAGCCATCTGCTTGACGACCTGATGGCCCGGGTAGGGTCCGTGAAGGAGCGTCAGCATGGCTGACGGGAAATTGACAAGGCTGGCGAGCCCTGAAGCCGCAATCGCCAGTTATCTTGACGAGTTGCTGCATATGGCGACCGATACGGCGTTGCGAGAGGACGTTGTTGCTCCGGAGAAAACCGCCGAAAAACCGGCAGCTCGACCCGAGCCGCCCAAATCTTTGCGAGCGAAGCCCGCCGAGGCTGTCCGGCCAGTGGTTCGTCAGGCACCGGAAACCTCCGTGCCGGAACCAAAAGTCGTTGCCACGCCTGAACCAGAGCCGGCCGCGCCACCGTCGCGCCCCGAATGGTCCGGGCAGCCTTTTGAATGCCTTATTTTCACCGTCGCCGGGCTGCAACTGGCGGTACCGCTGATTCTGCTCGGCGCCATCCACCGGATTGAGGAAGAGATCCGGCCGATACCCGGAAGCCCACGCTGGTACATGGGCATCCGGCCCGACCGGGACCAGAATCTCCGGGTGGTGGATACCGCGGAATGGATTATGGCAGGGCGGGTACCACCCGGTGCCCGTGACAACTACCGGTTCGTGATCCGGCTTGATAACAGCGACTGGGGACTGGCCTGTGATGGCGTTGCCCAGTCCTTTACACTCCGGCCCGATGAAGTGCGCTGGCGAACAGCTCGCAGCAAGCGCCCCTGGCTGGCGGGAACCGTGATTGACCAGATGTGTGCGCTTATTGATGTACGTACCATGGCAGACCTGCTGGTACAGGCCGAGCGTGAGCACCATCTGGATCTGAGCTGACGCAAACAGCTGGCGCAAACAACGGTTACTGAATGAAACCGAGCCATGCTGGCACGGTTTGTGCCCTTAACTATAGTATTGGGCACTGACGGTATTTTTTTGACGATCAGGTTGCCCGCCGGGCAGCCCAAGAGGAGACACATCGCTATGGCATCCCCGAGCGGACAAACCAATCAGGCCCAGGGTAATCAGGTACTGCAATACGTTACTTTCCGGCTGGATGATGAGACTTACGGTCTGAACGTCATGCAGATCCAGGAAGTACTGAGATACACGGAGATTGCGCCGGTTCCGGGGGCTCCGGATTACGTGCTCGGCATCATCAACCTTCGGGGTAACGTGGTTACGGTCATCGACACCCGCCGGCGTTTTGGCCTCGCGGATGCGGAAGTGACCGACGCCACCCGGATTGTAGTGATGGAATCAGCCAATCAGGTGATGGGTATCCTGGTGGATTCGGTGGCCGAGGTGGTTTACCTGAAAGCCAGTGAAATTGAGACTGCACCGAACGTGGGTAACGAGGAAAGTGCCAGGTTTATCCAGGGCGTGTGCAACAAGGATGGCGAACTGATCATACTGGTCGAGTTCGACAAGATGCTGTCAGACCACGAGTGGGCGGAAATCGCGGCACTGTAAACCGGAGCACTCCGTTACAGGCCAGATGATGGATGCCTTCCGTGGCAATTAACGGGAGATATCCCTCATGTTTGCAGAAATTCCTTCCTATCTTCCCTGGGCGCTGACTGTTGTCGCCTTGTCTCTGGTTCTTGTTCAGGGCCTGGTTCTCGGACACCAGGTACGTAGCCTGAGGGCAACGCTGAAAGAACGTTGCGATACCCTTGGCCGGGAGCTTCATGCCACCACCAGTGGCAGCATGGGTGTAGGGCAGCGGCTGGTCACCTGCGAACGGCAATTGCATGAGCTGCGGACTACGCTGGATGAAATGCGCCAGAACGATCCGCTGCGAATCTCCTACGATGAAGCCTCACGGCTGGTTGATCTCGGTGCCGATATCGACGATCTTATGAACACCTGCGGAATTTCCCGTCCCGAGGCCGAACTGGTGTCAGCACTCAGAAAACGTCAGGCGGCCTGATACAAAGCTGTTACGGACGCTGCTGAAGAGAGTCAATTGAAAGACTGTTTAACGAAGGCGATGTTCAGCGGCTGATCGATATGAATGCGGCACCGCCATTTGGGAAGCGCAACAGCGCCCTAATTATGGGCGCCTTGTATTGGGGGCTCGCTCCTTACGAGCTGAGCCTGCTGAGAGTGGAAGATGTGATGGACCAGTCCGGTGACTTCTTTCGGATCTTGACACTCCCGGCCAGCGATTCAGAATCTGGACAAAGTATTCAAGGCAATCTATTCACGAGTTAAAGTGAATCTGTAACTGTACTCCTGGTGACCTCCCTCCACGTTTCAGGGACTCTGTAATCAGCGAGGCTAAGCCGGTATGAAAGAACTTAGAACAGAGGATTACCCTGAGCACATTGTCGATTCCTCGGGGGATATTTTGAGTTTCACAAAGGGCTTCTCGCTGGAGGCATTCAAGGCCGACCTTCGCACTCAGAAAGCTGTTGTCATGAGCCTTATTGAGATCGGGGAAGCGGCTACGAAGATTTCGGCAAGTGATCCAGATTTTGTTGCTCAGAATGATGGACTGCCCTGGTCGCAAATGCGTGGCATGAGGAACAGGATTGCTCACGGTTTTGTCTGGCAGACCGTGACCAGTGCGATTCCTGCGCTGAACCAGCAGGCGGAAACCTTGCTCAACAATTTACGCGAAGGGCCGGAGCCTGGCCCTTCGTCAAACTAATTCGATGGGAAACCGATAATGACGACATTCTGCCAGAGTCCCTTCAAAGAGAGTTCGGCGTCAGGACAGGGACCAACGTCATTGAATTAGTGACTTTTATCGATAAATATCATGCAATTACCACTAACACACTGCTGAGAAAAACGCCTTATGAAGCACCCACAAAAGCCAACGGTTGACACCCCGGCCAGGTCCTGATCAAAAGTTGTACATAAAATAACCAATCCACTTGATGACCCCGCCTTTATCGCCCAACACCGTCAGCGCCCCCAGGATTTCACCCGCCACTGCCACCTGACCTTCAAGCATCTGGTGCTGTTCCCGCGCAACCAAGCGGGTGTCTTTACCTTGTGTGTTCGTAACTATTCAGCTCACTTTTTCTCAAAAAGTGCTTGACTGCGTAAACCGCTGAAGGTTGCCACCCATTCCACGTGAAGCCTGCCACCCGGACCGGAGCAAGGCTGCCACCCATCGGAGCGTAGCGACGCGGGGTTTCTCTTCTTACTCCGAACTCGCAG